>NZ_JBYCKM010000014.1:0-106809 GCF_057473385.1 Alkalihalobacterium sp. TH-98
GATAAAGGAAACACGAGGAGTTTAGCGAGTCGATGTTGACTTATCGTAAGGAGGAGAGCGAAGTCCACTAGACGCTGGGCACTGGAGCTAGACATCTTTGAAAAGATATTTTTCTGCAGAAAAAAACTGCCTAAGTATACTCAATACACTTTAGGCAGTTTCTTAATTTACTAGACCATGACGGTGTGCATAAATGGCTATTTGCGTACGATCGTCAACATTTAGTTTAGCTAATATATTACTTACATGAGTTTTTACCGTCTTAATCCCAATATACAACTCATCAGCGATTTCTTGATTCGTTTTACCGATTCCGATGAGCTTAAGGACATCTAATTCTCTTCGTGTTAATTCCTCATGAAGCAATTTCTTTTGCTGGGTGCGCATTCGTTGCATCATTTTATTTGTCACTTGAGACTCAACAACCGACTCACCTTCAAATGCTGCTCTAATTGCTTGGGCAATTTCAGGCGCTCTTGTTGTTTTTAATAAGTAACTAAAAGCCCCTGCCTCGATAACTGGATATACTTTTTCATCATCCACAAAGCTTGTTAGGACGATCACTTTTACAGTCGGCAATTGGCTTGTAATTTGCTTTGTGGCTTCAATCCCGTCCATCACTTCCATAACTAAATCCATTAAGATAACATCAGGTTGTAATTGTAACGCAAGCGCTACACCTTCTTTTCCATTAGAAGCTTCTCCTACTACCTCAATATTTTCTTCAGTTGATAAGTATGCACTTAACCCCATCCGAACCATTTCATGATCATCAACAAGTAATACTTTAATCAACTCCATTCACCTCCAACGGCAGTTAGATAAGAAATATATATTCCCTATCCTAAAGTGGAACGAGAGGAACCATCGCTTCGACTTGGGTTCCTTTATTAGGAATCGATATAATTTCTAACGTACCTCCAATTTCAGTCACTCGCTCTTTCATCATCTGTAAACCGTACGAGCCCATTTTTTGATCCCTAAATTCAAATCCAATTCCATTATCAATGATTTTCAACCGAAGTTGATCATGTATTTGTCTTAATTGAAACTCAATTCGACTTGCTTTCGCGTGACGCAAAATATTCGATAATGCTTCTTGGACAATTCGGAACAGTTGATCTTCTATTCCTTTTGGTATCGGGTTCGTTTTTTCAATTTTTGCATCAATTTGTAAGCCATGTTTCGTTTTTATTTCAACGAATAACTCTTGAATTCCTTCCTGTAGATCCTTACCTTCAAGATGGGCCGGACGTAAATGTAAAAGTAGTGCTCTCATTTCAGATTGTGCGGCCGAGGCCATTTGTTCGACCATTTCAATTTGTTGGGTTGCTTTTTTTACATCCTTTTCTAAAGTGTGTGGCAAGGCTGCTGTCATCATGGATATCGCAAATAGTTGTTGGCTGACCGCGTCATGCAGATCTCTAGCAAGACGCTGCCTTTCTTCGTTTATCGCAGATTGTTTGATCGTTTCCTGCCACTCTGCTCGTTCCGTTGATAACTTTTGTAACGATATGACCTGGCTTTCTACTCTTTTTACCATTTCATTAATCTGTTTCCCTATCAATCCTACTTCATCAGTACCTAGATCAGGGAAGCGATACGAGAAATTCCCTCGCTCCAATGACAATGTCCCTTGTTGTAAGATTTCTAACCTTTTTTTCACCTTATCTCCAGCTATATAACCAAAAGCACCGCCAATGAAAATAGATATAACTGGGATAACAAGAATTAAAGGAATTCCAAATAACTTCTTTCGCAGCAGGACTGCCAGCCCCTCTGCTTCACCATACGTTAAAATAAAAACAGCAAATAACGCAGTAAGTAAGCTGATCCAAATCGAATTTCTAACCATTTGCCATTGAATATTAGCCAGAAGAACTCGCTTCATTACACGTACCTCACATCTATATCTCCAATGAGTAGTGATAACACAAGCTTAACCCGCCGAGGAGCTTGTTTATAATCTTTAGTAGCGATTGCAATATTACGATTAATTCCACTTTGCCTACTGTCTAAAATATCTAAATCACCAACGGTAACCATAGCTTGGACAGAGAGATCCAAATCGTAGGGAACGTAAACATCAATATCGCCAATCCAACCATGAATAACAATAACCGTTTCACCTTCTGGAATAATTGCTTTTGAAAGGTCGATTTTGATATCGCCAATCCCATTTCGAATGTTCATATCTTGTAATTCATAACGGTCTGACAGTAACCTGAAGTCTCCAATCAGTGCACTTCTAAAAGAAGGTGTAGTATGAACTTTTTTTACGGGTTCCTCTTGTTTTGGTTTTTCTTTTGTTAAGGGGGAAACATCCTCTACAAGTTCATCAACTGATTTTACAAGTTCGTCAATTTCTCTATCAATGGTATTGTCATTGGCCCCATTGTTTTTTGTTTTTTCATGCCCGGTTAATAATTTGTAACCAAAGAATATAAATACAATAGCAATAATAATACCAGTAATATTAACGCCTACTACATTGTCAAAAAAAGTAACTAAGCTGATTAATAAAAAAATGATACTTAACCATCTATGACCTTTCCGGTAAAAAAATAGACCAATAACAAAGAAAATAAGGGGACCGATTAACAATCCTAGATGAAAGTTAAATCCAATTGTGTTTAACAATGCACTAAGTCCAATGAGGATGATAATAATACCTATGATTACATTTCTTGACGTGTGCATTTTTCGTTCCTCCTTCCTATAAACATTGTGTGTTTTTTCACTTAATCAATTTTAATATCGCCTAATGTAGTCGATACTTTAACTTTCTTTTCACCATTATTGACAACACCTTTATACGTCTTACCGCTTTGTTCAAGCATAATCGGAATATTAATAGAAACATCACCTAATGTGGTGCTTGCATTAAGTTCAAAAGAAGGTTCAGGAATCGATAACCGGATATCGCCTGCAGTCGTTTGCAACTCAATGTCACCATTCTCTCGTTCATACTCTACTGTAATATTTCCTGCTGTGTTTGTACCTTTTATATTTCCTGTAAATCTCTCAAGACGGAAGTCACCTGCTGTTCCTTTTATCTCAGTACTTACTGAAGTTAAATCATTAGCATGAAAGTCACCTGCTGTACTATGAAAAGTAAGGTGATCAATTGAACCTGTTAATCCACTAACATCGCCTGCTGTCATTTTAATATTTAACTCTGCCAAGGTAAGGGGTGATTGAAACCTTAAATCGCCAACTGTATTCTCAATCGTGACGGACCTGGTATAATGCTCAGGAATAAGAACATCTACAGATGACTTACTAACATTAAAGAACTGCCATCTTTTATTACTTTTTATTTCGACTTCTAAGATCGAATTTTTTGACTCTGACTGGATGTGATAATTTGAAGAGTTCCCTTTTACTTCCAACATTAATTCTTCACCCGGATACTGGCGAATTTTTAAGTCTGCGACAGATGTAACAATAGAGAGCTTATCATAGCCATTAATATTAATCCCTTGTTCACTGACAGTACTCGTTCGATTAGAGCTAATTAACGGTTGAAAAATGGTACTAAATGCAATAATGATACCAATAATAATAAGCAATACTCCTAAGGAACGTTTCACACCTTCATCCTCCCTTTTCAAGTCTTCTTCATTTTACTATAGCTATAAGAAAGGAAGATAGGAGATTTTTCCTTTTCTCCTATCTTATTTATACGAAGATTATCTTTAAGAAGTAGTTTGAGGGTGAATTCTTTCCTTCAACTTATTAAATTCTTGTTCCACCTCTTCATTATATTCCAATTCAATCGTTTGACTGTTTAACAAAACATCTCGTTTATTTCTGTTAAGATTAATGATCGTTTCCATTTCAAAGATTTTCCGTTCCATTCGTTCAAATCCTGCTTGGGCTTTTTCATGATCAAAACGGTCCATCGCTTCATCCATCGATTGTTTTGTTTTTGCAGCATTAGCTCGAGCAATTAAAACCACCTTTTTATCTTTCATTTCTTGATACTTCTCTCTCATTCCATATAACTGATCTTTTAACTCAGCTATTTTTTCATCATTTTGTAAGCAAACTTCCTCATAATAGGATACCTTTTCTTCATATTGTTTTTTTGATAGTAAGGCTTTCTTGGCTAACGGTTCCTCTCTAGATTTCAAAGCTAGTTCAGCTTGCTGCCCGCGTTTTTCCATCAATTCAACAGCCTCGTTTTTTTGCTTTTCAAAATTTGCTTTAATTGTCATTTGCTTCGTAATTGCTTTTTCCGCTGAAACGATCTCTTTTTCCATGTCACGTAAGTATTGGTTCAACATCACAACTGGATTTTCTAATTGATCCAAGCCCTCATGAATAGTAGCTACCGTTAAATCGCGAATTCGTTTAAATATCATCTTTTATTCCTCCTAAGATTTCAAATGGTTTTTTTCTAAAAATTTATTCCACTCATCATCGAAAGCATCTTTGCTTGTTTGAGATGCATCTGATGTTGAGCCTGCTACTTCTTCGTCTTGGTCAACCAGCCTTTTCGTTTTCTCACCTGTAACTAATCGATACCCAAAGTAAATGATCATCGCTGCAATGAAGATGCCTGCAAATATATGAAGGTGACCCATGGCAAGAAGTAATCCAAAAATTAAGATGGCCATACCGAGTAAATTAGATCCGTGATCTGATTTCATTTTTCGATACCCATAAATAATGAGGAGTACCGATATCGCTAATCCAATTACCCCTCCAAGTTGAATACCTAATGTTTGTAAGAAAAGATTTGCTCCAATAAAGAGAAGAATAATCCCTACTATCGCTTTACCAGTCCAATTCATTTTCTCGCCTCCTTTGTCTTAAGCTACCTTTATTGTAATCATTAAAAAGTGAAGCGATAACGAGCATGAGAACGGTTTTACTATCAGCCTTGAGGCGGATTGTTTTTCAGACCAACTTCACAAATACTACACATTTTTTAAGTATCATAAGATTGTAACGTCCATTCATTTTCTTCCTTTAAGGAAAATCAGTTATAATGACGGTATTACATGAATACTTGTCTGCCTATTTCATAGACTCCTTAAAAGTGAGAGTTCGAACTGAAAAGTGGAAGTGCAATTATTAAACGAGGTGAAATGATGACAGAAATTACAATATGGTTAGCCTTTTTCGCAGGAGTTATTTCCTTTTTATCTCCTTGTGTCTTCCCATTAGTACCCGCTTATTTAGCACAACTAACAGGAACATCAGTAAGTGACAATCAAGTACAAGCAGATCGGTCCTTAATCCTTTCACGAAGTATTGGATTTATTATCGGGTTTACTATAATTTTTGTAATGCTCGGGGCATCTTCTACGTTTGTTGGAAGAATATTTCTTGAAAATCAGCAATTGATCCAACAAATCGGTGGGATTGTCATTGTTGTATTTGGGTTGCAGATGGCTGGGATTATTTCAATATCGATGCTTCTAAGCGAAAAACGCTTTAAAAATACACCGAAGAAATCAAAAAGCTTTGCAAATTCTGTATTTTTCGGCTTATTTTTTGGTGCAGGCTGGTCACCGTGTATTGGACTTGTCCTATCGTCTATTCTGTTATTAGCGATGGAATCAGAAACGATGTTTAAAGGGATGTTTATGCTATTCATTTATTCGATGGGGCTTGGAGTTCCATTTATTCTTGTGGCGTTATTATGGTCGAGATCGCTTCACAAACTACGAAAATTAAACCGTATCATTCCAAAGATCCAAAAAGTAAGTGGATATATCTTAATCATTCTTGGGATCTTACTATTCACTGGAAAATTTGCAGCCATTGCGGCTTACTTAACTCGCTTTCAACTTTTTAACCTCTAAAACAACAGAATTAGAGGAATATTTCAATCACTCCTCGAAGTATGATGTTAAGAAAGCCATTTTCTTAGTGTTGGGGTGATAGTCATGAAAGAACTACTTAATAAAGGGTTGGACACCATTTATTCAGAAATGGTTGATATTAGAAGATACTTGCATCAATATCCTGAGCTTTCATTTCAGGAAGAGAAAACTCCAGCATACATTGCTGAATTTCATAAAAAGCTTGGACATGAAGTTAAAACAGGAGTAGGAGAACGAGGTGTAGTTGCCATTCTTCGTGGAAGTAAGCCGGGAAAAACAATTGCTCTACGGGCTGATTTTGACGGCTTACCGATCCAAGACGAAAAAGATGTTCCTTACAAATCAAAAATAGACGGAGCGATGCATGCATGTGGTCATGATGGTCATACCGCTAGTCTGCTCTGTTTAGCGAAAGTTTTTAACAGTATAAAAGACGAATTGTCGGGGACGATTGTATTTATCCATCAACATGCAGAAGAGTATGCTCCAGGCGGGGCGATTGCCATGATCCAAGACGGTTGTTTAGAAGGGGTCGATTATGTATTTGGAACTCATCTTTGGGCGACTGAACCATTAGGGAAAATTCAATATCGAAAAGGACCTATTATGGCTGCTGCTGACCGCTTTGAAGTCGAAATTCACGGCCAAGGCGGGCACGGTGCCATGCCCCATCTAACCAAAGATGCAGTGGTCATTGGTGCTCAACTTGTTACCAACCTACAACAACTTGTGAGTAGAAGAGTGGATCCATTAAAGGCAGCCGTTTTGTCTATCGGTTCGTTTCAAGCACAAAATGCGTTTAATGTTATCGCTGACTCGGCTAAATTGATTGGTACTGTACGAACTTTTGATGAAGACATCCGTACTACAATGGAACACGAGATTAAAAGAATTATAGACGGTACGACTTTAGCTGCTGATGCTTCAGCTACTTATCACTACTTTAGAGGATACCCAGCAGTTGTAAATCATGATAAGGAAACGGAAGTAGTAGCAACAGTCGCTAATAAAGTACCTGGCGTGTATGAGGTAGAAAACATGGATCCGCAAATGGGTGGAGAAGACTTTGCCTACTATCTTCAACATGTGAAAGGATCGTTCTTCTTTACAGGTGCTAGAAACCCAGAATGGAATGTCGCATATCCTCATCACCATCCAAAATTTGATTTTGATGAAAGAGCAATGCTAATTGCAGCTAAAACGTTAGGTCATATTACCTTACATTATCTTGGTTCAGAAGAAAAAGGGTAACCGTATTAAAAAATAGCTTCATATTTTTTGAACTTGAGCGTTTTCACTATTTAGGTGGAAACGCTCTTTACTTTAGAGTAGCAAAGCCCTGCCTATGCGTAGGCAACCAGCTAACGCTAAAAATTCCCCTTGTGTCTGAGAGCCTATTTATCGGTGGGAACGATGCATGGCTAAAACTCTGATAAGCAGTAAAACAGAAAAGCACAATAAAACGCATAATGTTTGCGTTTTATTGTGCTCATTTTCTATTCCTACTTTTATAACTTCAATAACCTCATTCGATACCCATTTTTGGCGGTTTCACCGAGAACATCCAAAAAGTGATAGTTCGCTGCGGCACCGACAATGGCTCCAAATCCTGGAATAAGCTGGAGCATTTTTACTAAGTCAATGTGGTCACGATATTCGAGTTGGAATTCCTTCCAATTGATATTTTCTAAATACTCTTCTTCTGTAGGGATTGTATGAACATACTCATCCCAGTTAGAGACGATTTCATAAACTTCTTTACGTTTTTCCTCGCTTGAAAATGCCAATTGAAACAAATAAAGAATAAATAAACGTTCCCTGAAATCATTTACATCATAACCATAACAACTTGCTGTTTCAAAAAGGAACTTCATTTTGATCCCTAACAAAAGCGGGAAGTCAGCCATTCCTAACAGGATACCGCCAGCTCCAGTACCCGCACCTTCTACTGCAGCTGTTTTTTTATACTTTTTAATGGCTTCATCCACTCGACGTTCTCGTTCTTCAAAGCTTGTATTATCTACTCGTTTTATCGAAGTCGTATATTCTGATCCGATTAAAGTTGCATGCACCATACTTTTAATACTAGTCGTTACGACATGATGAACTTTCTCAGGAATGATTTGATTCATTTTGGTTTGTAATCGTTTCGCCAAACGTCCTGTCATGGATTGACGTTTTTCCATCTTTTTTTGCCAGCTCCGAAGTTCATCTTGAATTCTAACATCTACTGCCATTTATACCTCCTCCCTCCCAAAAAGCTTATTACCTTATACTCACTTTTCTATGCATCCAATGAAAGCTATATGCATATGAGAACGCAACGCCCAGCGGTAATAGGATAAGTGTTACCATGGCAACTTCAGCAAAAATAACTAATAGTACGACAAGTACAGTTGCTTTAATTGATAGAAGAATAAATATAAGTCTTAAAAAAGACTGTTGTCGATCTTTTGCGTGTATTGGATATAAGTCAACCCATATCGCTTTGTAGAAGTGCTTCCAAAGCGTCGATAGTTGCAGTCCTGACATATAAAGAAATACAAAATACAAAAGATATCGAATGATTCCATCGGGTAGCACTAACAAAATAACCGTGCCCACAATGATTAGCCGAATATAAATACCAAAGTAATCATTAGATCGGAGAAAAGCTCTCGTGTACAAGTAGTCAAACGTATGCTTATGCTTGTATGGTATTCTAGTTACAATTGCGTTTGCCCATCGTCTCTTCTTAAACGAACTTTTAAGACTAGGAACATCCGTAAACATATTGGCGACTCGGAAAAAGAGCGTTAACATTTTATTTTCTATTGAAAGAAGTTGTTCCCACTTTATACTATGGTTTTTTTGCAACTTTCGATAATAAATCAAATACACGCCTAACATAATAACCCATACGGCAAGTAAAAAGGCCCAACCACCTTCTATAAATAAGAAAAACGAAAAGCTGGCATTCATTGCAACACGCAGTACGATATGGTAAATTCTTTCTCTCGAAGAAGCTAGCCGCTGTTCTTCGAAATGGCATAGCAAATTCCATACTTTTGCTCCAGCTAAAATAAGTAACACTACTAAGAAGAAAGAAAACGAACTATTAATTCTTTCTGCAAATATTGGAGCTAAAATAAAGAAGATAACGGTCATCGTAAAGATCTGTAAAATGCTAGAATATAGGATTGAAGAACGAAAATAAGGCTGCAGGCGACCTTCCATAGGTAATAGAAAAACTAAATCGCCTTCTTTTACAAATGTCCTAACTGCACCTCTCGTTAATAAAAACGTACTCACGATCACAAAGAACAATACTGCAGGAAATGTCTGAGGAAGCCAATCTAAAAAATGTCGATAATAATAACTACCTACAATAATTAACAAGTAGATCGTAAACAAGAAGCCACTATTTCCAATCAGACGCAAATATCTTATAGCGATCTCCCAGTAACTCTTTAAACGACTACTCCATAACTGCCCTACATCTTTCATTGGCTATCATCCTTTGTCGCCTCAATATAAATGTCATCGAGACTTCCATTCGGCATGTTTAACGCCGCTTGTAAATCTTGCAACGTCCCATATAAAATAACTCTTCCACGGTGAAGAATAATAAACCGATCACAGTATTTCTCTGCTGTTGCTAAAATATGTGTTGACATAAGGACACTTGCCCCATTCTCTTTCATTTCAACCGTTAAGTCTAAAAATGATTTAATACCGACGGGGTCTAAACCAACAATAGGTTCATCTACAATATAGACGCTAGGATTTACTAGGAAAGCACACATAATCATTACTTTTTGCTTCATACCTTTAGAAAAGTGACTTGGAAACCAACGCTTCATTTTATCCATTTTAAACTCTTTAAGTAAGGCTTCCCCTCTTACTTGCAATGTTTTTTCATCCACCCCATAAGCCATTGCCGTAAGCTCTAAATGTTCCCATAACGTTAATTCTTCATATAAGATTGGGATCTCTGGTATGTACGCTAAAGAAGCCCGGTATTCATTTGGTTTTTCTATAAACGATTGTCCATCTATCGTAACACTACCTTTTATAGGTTCCATCAATCCTAGAATATGTTTAATTGTCGTACTTTTACCAGCACCATTTAAACCAATAAGGCCGACAATTTCCCCTGGATGAACTTCAAAACTTACATCATGAAGAACCGGTTTACTGGCGTGATAACCACCCGTTAAGTTTCTAACATCCAATACTTTTCCCACGCGTCTACCCCTTCCTTTTCTAACCGTTTATATAACATCTTGCGCATATTAGTCACAAAAATGATTGTATCTCTCAATTCCATTACCTTATTGTACCAGATATTTTGCCTTTAAACGATCATCATACATGAATAAAGAGACTGTCCCCTATGTAAGTTTTAGAGAACCTAAAGATAGGTGCATATTGTTGCAACAGCTACCTTTATACGATGTCTAACACTTATGGGTAACAGCCTCTTTTAATGATTGCTTTTTTAAGAAATAGGCATTGGTGTGTCTGTTGGCTCCGGAAAACCTTCTTTATACATTTCATCAATGATCTGTCGAATTTCTACTGGAGAAACTCCTTCATCGTAATATCTCATGGAATAATGGGCAATTTCCAAACAAACTCCGCATCTTGCACCGTGATCATCCCATTGAACTTTTCCATTCTCAAAGTGCTCATGAACAAAGCAATCGTAAGTATGACGATGAGACACATAATCAGAACACCCGCAGTAACAAGGAATATGCTCTAAAAGATCTTGATAATAAGGCACTCGTTCATAGATATCTATAATATTAGAATGATAATGTTCTAAAAAACTAGGAAGCTCTTCAATAGAAGTTGTTGTCTCTCTCAGATCCCCTTTATAGTGTTCAACATGACCTGCTTCGTGACCTTGATGGTGTGTAGCTTCGTCTTGCCCGCAACCTGCTAAAAAAGAAGCCATTAGTAGAATAAATAGTGATATTATTGAAATTCGTTTCATATCTGCCACTCCCACCTTTCCTATAATCAAACAAAGTATATCACAAACGATATACAAACGATTTGACAAAAAAGAAAACTGACCGCGGAGAATATTTGGGTAAAAATAAAAGGCTGACACAAGGTCAGCCTTTGTTCGATGTTAGTTAACAAGTCGAGAACGTTCGCCCCAGAACTCTTTACGAATTTCTACTTTTTGAATTTTACCAGACGCTGTTTTTGGAAGTGCGTCTGTAAATGTAATTCCTTTTGGTGCTTTAAAATTAGCAAGCTTTGTACGAGAAAATGCAATCAGTTCTTCTTCAGTAAGCGTTTCCCCATCGCGAAGAACAACTACACCATGCGGAACTTCTCCCCATTTTTCATGCGGAACAGCAATGACTGCTGCTTCAAGTACGGCTGGGTGATCGTAAAGAACCCCTTCAACTTCAATAGAAGAAATATTTTCTCCACCACTGATGATGACGTCTTTTTTACGATCACAGATTTCAATATATCCATTCTCATCAACTGTTGCCATATCACCTGTATGGAGCCAACCGTTACGAATCGTTTCTGCTGTCGCCTCTGGATTTTTTAAATAACCTTCCATGACACCATTTGTACGCGTTACAATTTCACCTATTGCTACTCCATCGTGCGGAATTTCATCTCCATTTTCATCTACTACCTTAACTTGTGTACCAATCATCGAGTATCCCGTTTTTGCTTTTAAACGGTATTGTTGATCTTGTGGTAATTCACTAAGGTGAGAACGAATTCTAGAAACCGTAATTAGCGGCGATGTTTCAGTCATACCATAAACTTGTATAAACTCCCAACCAAGATCTTCTTCGACACGTCTTACAAACGCTGGCGGTGGTGCAGATCCCGCAATGACGACACGAACGTCTTGATCAATCGTTGGTTTAGTTAGATCATACTCTTCTAAGATCATATTTAACACGGTTGGTGCCATGTGCATAATCGAAATATTGTACTTCTGAACTTTTTCTAAGATCACCTTTGGATCTACTTTACGAAGCATTACTTGAGTTGCTCCATTGGCTGTATAGTAGAACGGAGACCCCCAGCCATTTACGTGGAACATTGGCAAAATATGAAGCAATCTATCTTCATCTGAAACCTTTAAATGGTGCTGAACACTTAAAGCGTGTAGATAGTTAGCACGATGTGTTTGTAGTACACCCTTTGGATTTCCAGTTGTTCCACTAGTATATAGTAGGCTAGCCACATCCGTTTCTTCTAACTCCACTCGCTCAAACGTTGTTGTTGGATATCGATTTAACCATTCATCATAGCTTTCGGCATTTTCATAAGCCTTAGTCGCACCATGAATGATCACTTTCTTAACAGTATTCAACTCATTCAAAATTGGCTCAACTAAAGGGTAGAGTTCTTCATCTACAAATAAAACTTGGCTCTCACTGTGATTTAAAATGAAGACATAGTCTTCTGGCTTTAATCTAGTATTTAAAGGAGTCATTACTCCACCTACTTGATACACTCCATAAAAACCTTCTAGCATTTCTATTGTATTTGGTGCAAGGTAGGCAACTTTGTCGCCTTTTTCAATATTAAGCGCTTTCAATCCGTGTGAAAGACGGTTGACTCTTTCATTTAATTGGTTATACGTCAATTCTCTAGTGTCATCGATGATTGCTAGTTTCTCTCCATAAAGACTAACAGCCCTGTCTAAAAAATGAGTTAAAACTAAAGGTACATGCATACTGTATTCCTCCCCTAATAGATATCTTCTCCACACTTAAAATTTTTATATTTTTATAATGTTCAAAA
The DNA here is from genome assembly GCF_057473385.1 of Alkalihalobacterium sp. TH-98. NCBI lineage: Bacteria > Bacillati > Bacillota > Bacilli > Caryophanales > Bacillaceae > Alkalihalobacterium > Alkalihalobacterium sp. TH-98. Next base: position 12,615 of record NZ_JBYCKM010000014.1, read on the forward strand.
TAATTATAACAAACCGCTCAGTCTGTGTCTATATTCTGTATGATAATTCTATTAAAATTACTAACTGTTTTATAACAGAGTAATTAACTTTGTTTACTTACTTTTTAATACCTCTTCAGTTAGTTTGTTGCATCCCCCTCTATTAAACGGTATCCTTTACATATAGTAAAAAGTACCATTAAATTGAAAGTGGGGATAATTAATGACCAATTTCGATCCAAACTGTATTTTCTGTAAAATTGTACAGGGGGAAATTCCCGCCGCAAAGGTTTATGAAGACGAGCATGTTTTAGCGTTCATGGACATTAGCCAAGTAACAAAAGGACATACTTTAGTCATCCCTAAAGTACATCAAGAGGACATTTTTGAATTAGACGAAGATGTCGCTTCACACCTTTTTAGTGTAATTCCAAAGATTGCAAACTCTATTAAGAAACAATTTAAGCCACTTGGTTTAAATATTGTTAATAACAATGGTGAAGCTGCAGGACAAACTGTGTTCCATTATCATATTCACCTTATTCCTCGCTATGGTGAAGGTGACGGATTTGGTGCAGTATGGAAAGACCATAGTAGTCAATATTCATTTGAACAACTACAAGAAATGGCGACTTCAATTGCCGCCGGAATTAAATAAGTTAAAAAAGTGAGGCTGCAATCCAGTCTCACTTTTTGTATGCTTCGAATTAGCTGTTACGTATACTATGTTTCTTTTAGAAAAGAGCCTTTTTTAAATAGCTATGTTAAATAATGCTGTTGATATCCGGTGTTGATTTTGGGCTCATCGTTTGAAATTTTTATTTCACACGCCTTGCAGGAACTGAAAGGTTGAGGAATGTGATCCCAAAATCAACAATACTCTTTAACAGCGCTTTTTAAATAAAAGACAAATTTATTAATAATTAAAAAAATAATAGAAACAAGACACTACCCGTGATAGTATAGGAGTATTATAAACCTTAATGTTTTAAAGAGTTAAAGGAGTGGAAAACTTGGAGAGAGCATATAACTTTAATGCGGGACCATCTGCATTACCATTAGAAGTTTTGAAACGAGCGCAGGATGAACTTGTGAATTTCAAACAAACTGGAATGTCTGTAATGGAATTGAGCCATCGAAGTAAAGAATACGATGAAGTTCATACACAAGCTCAATCTATGTTAAAGGAACTGTTACAAATTCCGAACGACTACGAAGTTCTATTTCTTCAAGGTGGTGCAAGCCTTCAATTTGCGCAAATTCCGATGAATCTTCTTAAAGAAGGAAAAATCGGAAATTATGTGCTTACCGGTTCTTGGTCAGAAAAAGCTTTAAAAGAAGCAAAATTAATCGGGGAAACGTTCATCGGTGCTTCAGCGAAAGAACAAGGATATCGTTCCATACCTAATGTAGAAGAAATTTCAATTAACAAAAATGACGCTTACCTGCATGTTACATCTAACAACACGATTTATGGAACACAGTGGCATCAGTTCCCTGAATTTGAAAATACGTCGCTAATAGCTGATATGTCTAGTGATATTTTATGTCGTCCCATCCAAGTAGAGAACTTCTCCATGATTTATGCCGGAGCCCAAAAGAACCTTGGACCATCTGGAGTAACAGTCGTTATCTTAAAAAAACAATTAATTGAAAATTCACGACAAGATATACCGTCAATTTTACGATATTCTACCCACGCAGATGCTAATTCACTCTATAATACTCCTCCTACTTTCGCTATTTATATGTTAGCTAAAGTACTCGAATGGGTAAAAGAACAAGGTGGCGTTCAAACGGTTGAAAAAAGAAACATTGAGAAAGCTAAACTCATCTATGATGCCATTGATGAAAGTAATGACTTCTATTGTGGTCATGCTGAAAAAGACAGTCGTTCTCTTATGAATATTACATTTAACCTCCCAAGTGAAGAGTTGAATAAAAAATTCTTAGCTGAAGCAAAAGCTGCAGGGTTTGTTGGTCTAAATGGACACCGTTCTGTTGGTGGGTGCAGGGCATCAACTTATAATGCAGTTCCAGTAGAAGCTTGTGAGGCACTACGCAAGTTTATGATCACGTTTAGAAACAATCATTAATAAGAAATTTTTTTAAGCACCTTCCAAATTCATTGGAGGTGCTTTGTTAAAAATTTAATAATAGGAGACATATAACCATATTCCCATACCTAGAAATAGAAATGATAAAATACCCATCTTCAGTCCATATCGTTTCCATTTCTTCCTTTCATCATAATCTTGGGCCCGTTCCGCTGTAAATAATAAAGTATAGCCCGTACTAAAGAATAGTAAAGTCGCAAAGGCAAAGAAAGCAAAAATTAATCCACTCATTGTAAGCCTCCTTTATAGTATGACAGTGTTGAGTTTAACTATTATATGTTGGAACGATTGTCTAATTTCCTAATTTAATAAATTCATTCGGAGGTTATTTTTATGAAACTTAAATCCTTGATATACGGAGTAATTGCGGGAAGTGCGGTTGCAAGCCTTACTACACTTCTAGTGACACCTAAGTCTGGAAAAGAGGTTCAAGCCTCGCTTACAAATTCTGTGAATTTAATAAAAAGAAATCTAAATGAGACGAAAGAACAAACTCTCTCTCTTAAAGATCAATTTTCTGAAACAGCCAAAATTAGTAAAGAAGCAATAGAAGTTGTTTCTCAGGATGTAAAAATTTCAATTGACGATTGGAAGCAAGAAGTCGAACCCGCTATAAAACAACTCCAAAAAGAAATGGATGAACTACAGGAAGTGTTCCAAAACAGCCGTAACACATAAAATAAAGCTTTTTCAGTGGTGGGTTCCTCATCTCCCACTGAAAATTAGTCAAACCAATTTGGTTGTTACTGAGGCCTACACGATGTGGAGCACACAGACCCAACCACAGGACGTGGCGACCTTAATCTGTGTTCAATCGTCTCCCACTTTAAGCCTTTTTTGCTTCCTTAAAGGCTTAAAGTGGAGCCTTAGCGCTAGTTAAACGGTATAAAAATTCCTAGGATTAAACTTTCTAATTGAATATTCATTCACAAAATTATCTAATTTTTTAAAAAAAATTAAAATTTCTCTTTATTAATATACAATTTCTTGTCATAATATAAAGAAAATATAGTATAAAAATATTTTAGTAATGGGGGAGAACAATGGACCATAACGTACCTTACTCTATAAAGCAGTCAATAATGTTTAGCCACAAGGTTGCTCAACTCAGTAAGGCTTTGTGGAAATCTGTTGAAAAAGATTGGCAGTCATGGATTAAACCGTTTGATTTAAATATCAATGAACATCATATTCTATGGATTGCTTATTACTTGGAGGGGGCTTCAATCTCTGATATTGCGAAATTCGGGGTTATGCACGTCTCAACAGCTTTCAACTTTTCTAAAAAGCTTGAAGAACGCGGTCTACTTACTTTTTCAAAAAAAGAAAATGATAAACGAAATACTTATGTTTATTTAACGCCGGCAGGTGAGGAATTACTTCTTAAAACGTTAGAGTGTTATAACCCAGGGACATACAGTATTTATGGCGGTGCCCTGCCGATTAAAGACTTATATGGTAAATTTCCTGAGTTTTCTGAGTTAATGAGTATCGTTCGTCATATTTATGGTCCAGACTTTATAGAAATCTTCGAAAAGACACTAGATAAATTTGAAAATGAGTTTACAGACGAAGATGGAACGTTAAAACCTCAGCAGCCCGCAGAAACAAGATAAGAAAGCTTAACATTAATTAGTCTTCCTCTACTCTTTTTTCTGCTCTTTGTAACACATCTATTAAGTCAATATATAAATTTTGGGCTTTTAAAGCTTGTAAAGTTTCAGCTATCGGTAATTTTTCAGGCAACATTCCGACAAAGTGTACGAGAAGCGGTGTATGATGAACGAAACCAAGTTCGCACTGCTCCTCGTATTCTTTTTGCAGTTCTTGACACAACATCAATACTTGTTCTACTTCGCCCTCGGACAAGTCTTTTTCAAGTGCAAGAGAATAAAAAGGAAACGAATTTCTATCAATCATCTTCAATAACAATCGATGTTGAAACTTTAATTTACTTAAATAATCGTCTTCATCGTACACCCTCATGTCTATCCCTCCCTTTATTTTTCATTTGTCGTTAAACATAGAAAATTTAATATTTTTGTCATACCTATTGATTTTCTAGCAAAATCGTCGTAAATTATTCAAATAGATTAAGGAGGTGCCATTCACCTTGTTTTGCTGGAAATCTGTTAATATTACACGCGATTTCGGTCGTACAAGACTTGCCATTGTATCCATAAGTGCTGCTATTTTATTTTTTCTTTTTTTCTATTTATTTTTAAGTTCATTTGTCGAAATTACAACAGTTAACCAATATGGAATATTTCCCTTTATTGTTGGTCTTTTTTTAGTTCCTTTAATTCATAAATTACTACATTGTTTACCGATTTGGTCATGCGGAAAACGAGCGATATTGACGATAAAACGTACAGCGAAAGTACCGATCTTATTTTGTTATATTCCAAATAAAATTTCAAAAAGATTATGTATAACTTCTTCATTATTTCCGTTGTTTACGTTTACTCTATTTTCAACCATTGGGGCTATATATTCACCAGAACATCTCCCCTACTTGGCGATTTATGCAACGATCAATTTTGGACTTAGTGTGTACGATATTATTTATGTTAATCATTTAATTAAAGCACCCAAATCATCCTTCATTGAGGATCACCTGGACGGCTTTCATATATTATTAAATAAAGCGAGCTAACTTTACATGAATAACTCCCTTATAGTGACAGTACAACATAAACGCTGACACCCGAAGAACATATACTAAAGGCTCTTTTCTAAAAGATTGTTGCCGCTAGCTATTGGACCGTTAACCAAACGAAAGCTTGGTTCCTCACGCTTTAGCGTGAAGCTTTAAAAAAGCGGTCCAATAGCAACAAAGTTTATGAAAACTGTAAAAGCCGAGTCAGCCTTTAGTTATTGGACTTTTAGTAACAATTCAATTTCATTATGAGATAGGTCAAACTTATTGAAATAAAATGAAATATTCTCTTCTTCTGTAATTTCTGACATGTTAAGATGTACTAATTGTTCATTAGGAAAAATCTTTATATAGGGTGGAAATGAAATGTAATCCATAAGCGTCTGCATAACTAAATGCCGTGGTATTTGAAAGTGCCCCATTGAAATAGTTGAGATGTTAAGCAATAAGTCCCCATTAGGTGCAACCTCAGGAACCATATCTACTTGTATTCCAATCTCCCTAGACATTATCGGTATCATCGTCTTAAATTCAATTTGCTCTTCCGATAAATAAACATCATATGTTACTAGGTGATTCGGTTGTTCGAGAAGTTTAAGCGAAATGAGTTGATTTAATTCATCTCTCGTCGTATGAATCGTAAAGTTTGCTTCAGGTGTTACATCAGGAATTGTTAAATACTCTTTCTTATCAACGGCTGGAAAGAGTGTTAAAATGATAATTAAGACTGTAAGTAAAAAGATGATATTGATACTGGCCAAAACTAAAAAACTTACTTTCCAATTGATCGCCTTTTTCACATTACACCCCCTATAATAATTAGTTACTAATGTTGATCATATTTAGAACTTCAAGCGAACAACTATCTTTTTCACGAATCTTTTGTTAAAGTAATTTTATAAGAATATGCTGCGTCACGTCCATCTTATTTTTATTAAATATATTGGAGGCTCCTTCATGCTTTTTATATTTGCTATATTTGCCTTATTTATTTTATTCATCTTTAATTCTATGACGAATGCTTTATGTTTGCAAAAAGAAATTCCAGAAGAAAGACAACCTATCGTCTTTCGTACAATAAATGTTCTTATTACTATTTTATTGACATCAACCTATGTAAAGATACTCTTCACATAGTACAAAGCGATAAAGAAAACTTGCCCATTGGCGAGCGTTTAAGCGAAGACAGAGGCGTAGTTGCACATATACTTAATTCCTAATTGTTTACTACGTCGAATGTACTTCTTTGCTTACAATTTATAATATCTTAACTTCAAAAAGGATGAGACGTGGTCTCATCCTTTTTGTGTTACATTTTTGAATGATTAGTAACCGTAACCCCAGCTAGCTCCGATGATTACTAACAAGATGAATAATACTACTAGTAACGCGAATCCACCATGATATCCGTGTGACATAATACATCCTCCTTTAAATGATTCTGATTTTTCGGCAACTTCTCGAAAGAACCGCCTTTGATCCAATTAAATAGAAGTAAATGATCGAGGTTTATTTAGCGGTATCTCTTAGTACCAAGATGCACCAACGATGATTAATAAGATGAACAACACAACAATTAACGCGAATCCACCGTAGTATGCGTGAGACATCTATAACACCTCCTCATTGCTTCGTTACCATATCCTATGCACAAATCAGTTCAACGTACTGGGCGAATGCACCAATTCTGTCAATTGATAAAAAGCTTACTCTTTTTTCTTTTCCATAAAGATTATGTTATAGTAGAGAGTGCGCAAGGAAAAAGGCAAAATCATATTGGTTGAGGAGTGGACAGGCATGATGAAAAAAAGTATTCTCGCACTTGGTTTATCTGGTGCGCTATTATTAGGGGCTTGTGCAAATGATGGCGGTACACAAGGCGGAGCCATTGTTGAAGGAACTAATATTACAGTTACCGAAGAAGCTTTTATTCAAGAATTAAAAGATAGACATGGTGATGAATTATTAAAAGAGATGGTCGAAAAACAAATTTTAGATCAGGTCATTGCTAATGCTGATATTGACCCAGCAAAGGTTGAAGAAGAAGTTAATACATTTAAAGCAGAGTTTGGTGTAGAAACAGATGAAGAACTACTACAAATTCTTCAAATGCAATTTGGCTTACCTGTAGAAACAATGGAAGAATTTAAAAATGAATTTATTATTTCAAGACTAGCTGTTCAAGGTTTAATGACTCAAGACATTGATGAAGCTGACCTTGAAATTATCGATGAAGATCAAATCGAAGTTGAAGCGAGTCATATCTTAGTTGAAGAGAAAGAAACGGCTGAAGAAATACTTGCTAAAATCAATGCCGGTGAAGATTTTCAAGAACTAGCTACTGAATATTCAATCGACCCAGGTTCAGCTCAAAGAGGTGGCGAACTTGGCTTTTTTGGAAAAGGAAGAATGGTTCCTGAGTTTGAGACAGCTGCATTCAACCTAGAAATTGGTGGAGTGAGTGACCTCGTAGAAACTGAATATGGCTACCACATCATTAAAGTAACCGATAAGCGTGTCATTGTAAAAACGTACGATGAAGTTATGGAAGAACTATATAATGAAGCTAACATCAAGGTAAATGACCCACAATTTAAAGAACTTTTCTAATAAAACACCCGCAGGTGAAGCATTTCGCTTCACCTGTTTTCTTTGTTTCCGCATCCGCCTAGAACATCCTTCTTTAAACTTGCATAGTTTGTTGTATAGTTAGATAACTAATTAAGTCACTGAAAGGATGATTGAAATGACAAAAGCAACTCCAGCATTTGGCGGATTTACTTTAATCGTAGTTTTATTTATCTTATTAATTATTGTCGGTGCGGCATACTGCTAACCGTTATATAAGAAAAGCGCAAGGTGCCTGCTTATCGGCGACAAGCGCTGGAGGGCCAGCAATAAGTGTCTTGCTCTTTAGACACGCTTGATGGACCGAAGCGACCTCGAGCCGATGGCGCCTGGAGCTAGACAACTTCAATTTTAAAAAGAGCCATAAGTGGAATTCACTCATGGCTCTTCACTGTAACGCTTACGCTTTTCCCGATCTTCTTGTATCCGTTCCATAAAAACTTGTCCTTCTTTTTCAATAAACTCATCATCAACTTTTTTATCTGCTAGCGAATGTTTTATAAAATAATAAGCACTAATTATAATCCCTAATATAACAAAATACATCCACCACGGTTCAGCATTAAGTAACACAATTGATGAAAAGTCTAGTCCTGAAACAAGAAATAGTAAAAGACCGATACATACGAGGACTATCATTTGCATTTGTTTATTTTTCATATAAATCTCCCTTCCTTTCACTGTCTTTCTATTAATCTATGCTTGTCTTTTTTTTGTATGTCTAAATTAAGAATGAAAGGAAGTTTTTTTAAAGAGATTATTAGATTTTAAATGTCTAACGGTTTTTCATGAAAACTAGGCTTATATAATGAACGATTTTCTAGAGCATGAACTCGATCTGAAAACTCTCCTGGCTGGACTCGTTCTAAGGCTCGATCCATCATATTCATCTTCGCATCGACGTTATCAATCATATGAAGAATTTCTGCTTCACGAATAAGAGGCGGCTTCGGACTTCCCCACTCTCCTTTACCATGATGACTAAGGACAAGATGTTGAAGAATGAGCACTTCTTCACCGTCTATTCCGAGTTCTTTCGCTGCTTCCGCAATTTCATTAACCATAATTGTAATATGTCCAAGAAGTTTACCTTCAATCGTATAGATTGTGTCAATAGGACCAGACAATTCTCTTACTTTACCTAAATCGTGCAAGATAATTCCAGCATATAATAAATCAGTATCTAGACTAGGGTACAGCACCGAAATTGATTTGGCTAAGTCTAACATCGATACCACATGATAGGCCAAGCCAGACACAAATTCATGATGATTTTTCGTGGCTGCCGGCGACTCAAGAAAAGCTTCTTGATGCTTCTTTAATAAATGCCTTGTAATCCTTTGAATATTGGCATTTCTCATATCAAAAATATATTGAGTGACTTTCTCTAGCATTTCCTCAGGAGAAATGGGGGCCGATCGAATAAAATCTGCAATTTTTACATTATCCATTGCTGTAGTAGGGCGAATACTATTAATCTTCAATTGGTTCTTTCCGCGAAACTCAGAAAGCTCACCAATAATATGAACGATTTCTTTACTTTTAAACGTCGCTTCATCTTCAGGGGAACAAGACCATAGTTTCGCCTCAACCTCTCCTGTATTGTCACTTAATATAAGTGTCAAAAAAGGTTTACCATTGCTAGCTGTTCCTTTGGTTGCTGTTTTTATTAAAAAGTAACTATCTAAAGAATCCCCAGTTCGATAATGGACAATTCCTTTACTCATAATTACACCACTTTCAACAGTTTTCTTACTCTTAGTATATCATATAGTTCTTTTACATTAAGTAAAGAGAATGTAATTAGATAACGGCTTGTCGTCGTTTTTTTCGAGATAACCAATAAATTGTAACAAAAAATGCCATTAGCAATGTTACAGCCCCTAAACTATATGGCAGAAAGATATTTACTTCAAATAAAACACCTGCTATTAAAGCACCGACGACATTTCCTAGACTCATAAACGAATTATTTAGGCCCATGACCATACCTTGATGTCCATCTGCTAATCTTGACAGCGTCGTATTTAATGCAGGACGCAATATGGAGTTACCTAAGAAAAAGAAACAAGTTGTCAAAAGAACGGTGGTAAAATTAAAAGCAAGGGACATGAATATAAACCCGATTCCACCGACTAATAAGGCGCCTAACACAACTTTGTCATCACCAAACTTTGTTGTTAAACGACCGACAAGAACGCCTTGGGCAACAGCACCGACGACACCGACAAATACCATGATCGTCCCTACTTGACTAGGAGAGTAATTAAACTGATACAGTGCATAAATTCCGAAGATTGTTTGGAAGTTAGCTAGGGCAAAGCTCATTACGAAAACAAGGATTAACCAAAATCCAATCGGGCTCTTGATTGCTTTTCCCATCTGGACCATTTGACTTTGTTTTACTTCACTTTGTTTCACTGCATTTGCTTCTCTTTGTTCTTTTGGAAGTGACTCAGGTAATAAAAATAAGGAGAACAATCCGGCAATACTAGCAGCAATCCCTGCAAACACAAACGGTGCAGCGAGATTGATTTCTGCTAACCATCCTCCAATCCCTGGCCCCACTACAAAGCCTAGAGCCATAGCAGCTCCTAACATTCCCATTCCTTGACCTCTTTTTTGTTCTGAAGTTCGATCAGATACAAAGGCCATCGCAGACGGCATGATCGCAGACCCAAATGCTCCGGCTAGCATTCTTGAAAGAAAAAGCATCCAAAGTTGCGTAGCAAATGCAAAAATAAATTCAGCTATTGCAAAACCAAACATTCCTAAGGCAATTAACGGTTTTCTTCCTACACGGTCCGAAAGCCTTCCCCAAAATGGTGCTAGCAGAAATTGCATAAAAGAAAAAATCGCAATAAGAATACCAAGCTCGATACTTGAAGCACCAAATTGTTCTATATAGTATGGAAGAATTGGAATAACTAATCCAATTCCCATCATAATGACAAACATATTTAACATGAGCATAATTAATGGTTTCTTACTCACTCTTTCTTCTTCCAATTGCTGCTCCATTAGTGATTGACCTTCTTTCTTTATTCCTCTTTTTTTACTCTGTTTTTTTCTTTTTTGACTCACCATCATGCGGTAATACTACAAAAAAGCTCACACCTTCTTCTCTGTTTTCAACGCCAGGGTATCCACCGTGTAATTCCGCAATCCGTTTTACAATAGCTAATCCTAATCCAAACTGGCCCTTATTTCCTTTATGGAAAGGGGTAAAAATATTATGAATATCACTTACAGATATTTGATCACCGTCATTGTCAACGGTAAGTCTTACGGTTTGTTCGCTCTTTTCAGCTTTAATATATATTTTCTGATTGGCATATCGAAGCGCATTTTCGATGAAGTTTTCTAATAATACTTGTATTTGTTCTTTATCTCCTCTGAATTTAACATCAGCTCCGGTAATAATGAACGTCACATCTTCACGCTGAATCCGAAAACGTTCTTCTAAGTGGAAAGCGATGGCACCAAACGTAATTTCCTCGCGAACCGGATCCTCATCTTTTAAAGAGTCTAATTTAGTAAAGTACAACATATCCTTTACACGGCGCTCCATTCGATCCGCTTCTTCAAGGATTACATTCATTGTACTTTCAATATTCTCCTTCGGCAGTATCCCGTCTTTTACACTTTGAGCATAACTTTTGATAACCATAATTGGTGTTTTTAATTCATGGGAAGCATGCTGTATAAATGTCTTTTGCGCTCGATCATAACGCATCAGGTTTTGCCGCATTCGTTCAAATTGGTAAGATAACTTTTGGAAATCATCATCGCCCTTCCATATAAAAGGTTCTTGCCAATTTCTTTTAGCAATTTGTTCAAAGTGATTTCCCAATACCGTAAGAGGTTGTCTTAAATAATGGTTCAAATAAATCGCTGGTAATAAACTTAATGCACTCGTAAGTAGTAAAATATAAAGTAATCGTTCCCAAAGTCTATTAACCATTCGATCGCGATACGTATCCCACATGTAAGAAATTTGATAAGCTTCCTCATTTGTCGTCTTAATTTTCGTAATCACATAAAATAAAGTAGCTCCGTTATAGGTTAATTCGTAACGCCCTCTAGTTGTTTCTTGAGCAAACGCGTTTTCACCCATTTCTTGAAGAACTTCGTTTGGCACAGAGTCACCACGACGTGTACCATATTGGTTGATGACAAACAAGTGTCCTACAGACCGTTCCGCTTCACGCCGTTCGATGAAATCGACCTCTGATTGTGGTGGCGTAAAATATTCACTGTAGGGATTAGCAAACCTCGCCTGCTCTTGTTCAATAATTCGATACGTTTCTTCCGTCAAGGTTCCTTTAAGGGAGATCGGATAGATAATAATGATGGAGAGGCCAACGAGTACAATTAACGAAATAAACGAAAGCCAAATCCTCTGTGTTAAATTAACTCTAATCATGATGATAAGACTCGATATCCATAACCATAAAGAGTTTCTAAGTGTACGCGAGGCATCTTTTTACGAACCCGTCTTACGACATCATCAACTGCTCGTTCCGAACCGTAATAGTTTTCTCCCCAAACATGCTCAATTATTTCTTCCCTTGAAAAAGCTTTACCCACTTTTCCTGTTAACAATAAGATTAAGTCCATTTCTTTTGTCGTTAAATCAACTGGATCAGCAGGCCCGTGCTTATCGATCACCGTTCTGCCAACTGGATCAATAAGATAATCATTTAGTTCAATCTTTCGTTGTTCGTTTTGTCCAGTGCCATACACACGTGAAAGCAATTTTTTTGTTCGAATAATCAGTTCTTGAGGTAAAAACGGTTTTGCCAAATAATCATCACTACCCATTTCTAACCCTAAGACTCGGTCCAAATCTTGATCACGAGCGGATATAAAAATAACTGGTGTATCACTGTGTTCCTTTATCGCCTTCAATACTTGATAACCATCTGTGCCAGGTAGCATAATATCTAATATCCATAAATGTGGTTTCTCTTCTATCGCTTGAACGGCTGCATCACCATTATCAAATGCTTTTACAAACCAGCCTTCTTTTTCTAAATAGGCCTTTAACACTTGAGACAGGTTTTCTTCATCTTCTACTAAATGTACAATAAATTGATTCATACTCTTATCCCTCCTAGGATTAACAAGAAGTTGACTTTACAAACGGCAGTGCTTCAAAATCAACGAATATCAACTGTATAATTTTATTCAGCTATAATTTTAAAAAAATCCCACTTCATCAGTAGGATTTTTTCACTTCTTTCAAACAAATGCGTCATCACATATGATTCATATTTTATCAAATCTATTTCTTTTTATAAAGAAACATGATTACGACAGTACGAACGTTGACTCTTGTTGAAAAAGGTTTTTAATTTGTTTATGACATGAAAAGAAAAGAATTTGGTGCTTTTTAGCTACTTCCTCTATGACTGACTTGGCGTTAACCTTTCTTACATCATCAAAATTTACCATAATATCATCTAAAATAATTGGCATAGGAGATTTTACCTGATACTCCAGTGCTAAAGCGAGTCGAAGGGATAAATATAATTGTTCACCTGTCCCCTGACTCAACTCATCCGGATAAAATCGAACCCCATCATGTCGCTCAACAATGAATGTATTTTCTGAAATAGGCGCAAATAAGTGAACATACTCACCATTTGTCATTTTTGAAAATATTTCTTTTGCTTTTTGGATGACAACAGGCTGTCTTTCCATTTCATAAATCGACTTAGCTTGCTTCATTATCAATTGTCCGAGTCGCAAGGTTGCCCAGTCTTTGGCAACCTCCTGGAATTCTGATTTTTTTAATTCATACGTTTGACAGAGTTGAGAATGATTCGTTCCTATTTCCAATTGTTCAATTTCATGATCTATTTTCCCAAGTTGTTTTTGATGTGCCGATTGTCGTTCTACTGCTTCTGCTAACTGCTCATTTAACATAACTAAACCTTCTTCTATGGTAACGAGCCCTTGCTCTAATTGAGAGACTACTTCTTCTTTAGTTAAACTTTCAGTTGCAATTTGGGCTTGTTGGGAGCGAAGAAATACTAATTCTTTGTTAAGCGCCTGTCTTTCAATTGCAATGTCAGCTAAATAAAAGAATTCTTCTTCCTCTCTAGCTGAACCCCTCTCTAGCCATTCAAAACGACCTTCTTGTAAATACTGAATTTTCTTTTTCAGTGTATCTATTTCGGATTTGAGTTTCTCCACACTTTTGTTTGTTTCTAAAATTTGCATTCTTGATTTTTCTTCTAGCTCGATCACTTCATGAATTTTATGTACAAGTACAGCAAAACTCTCGTTTTCTTTTATGAACAATTCACCAGCTATTTTCTGTCCTAAGCTGTGAATTTCCTTGAGTCGCTCACAAATTACTGATTTTCTTTTTTTAAAGTACTTTTGATCGTTTATTAGTTGTTTCGTGTCAACAATAAGGTCGAACAATTCTAAATGATGTTGGCAATTACCATGATGATCAAATTGATATTTTCTACACCATTCCATTAATTGATTATGGATAAGTTCAAGCTCGTTTTCACAAGTTTCAATAGCTGCTAATAATAGGTGATACCCTTTTTCATCTTGTGACAATTGTTGTTGCCTTAACTCTAATTGATTTGCTTTAACAGTATTATGGTTAAGCGTCCGTTCTAATTGTTCAATATCTCTTTCTAACTCATAAGTTGTTCTTAATTGTTCTAGCTTTTTTTCCTGTTCTACAATTTCAGGGTGAACCATTTGATCATTACTCATTTTGTTAGTACTGTTCATATAAAGCATGATAACAGCCGAAACAAATGCCAGAATAGAAGGAATCCACTGTTGTATATATACTAACCATCCCCCCATCCCAAATAATAATAGAGATATAAGGATAAGATAAAACCGGTTTTTCTTTTGATGATCAGAGCTTTTGGGATGAAGCTTCTGCCAATGAATTTGTTGCTCTAACTCAAGTCTTTTGGATCTTTTCTCTTTAAGATTTATCAACTCTTGTTCGATTTCTTCTTTCTCTATGATTGACAGACACTGTCCTTGTATGTCTGTCACCTTTCCTTTCGCTTGTTCAAGTTGAAAGGACTTCGTCTTCAGTTCAACCTCTAACTGTTCTTGTTCATAAAGAGACTTTCTTTCTCGTTGCACTAGTGTTTTTAACTCTTCTTTTGCTGTTAAACTAGTTTCTGCACGCAAAACGGTTTCAGTACTCCAATCACGGCCTAATCTTTCTGTATGATCTGCAATTAGTTGATTGGTTTTATGCAACTCTAGATCTACACTAGATAACTCTTCTTTTAATCTTTCATACTCATAAGTATGCTCTTTTAGCAGTAGTGCTTGTTCTTTAATTTGTTCAAAATTAGCTCTTAGTGTACCTTCCTTTGTTTGTTGCTCCTGTTCGCTTAACTTAAGTTCTAAGTCGACTAACTGCTCCTTCAATGCCTGTTCTTTTGCTATACTATCTTTCACTGCATCAATACCGTGGATTGGAAAATTTTCAATAAATGGAAGTTGCTCTAGTTGTGCAACGATACCCTTTTCCTGAACATACAATGGCTCGATAATCTTTAATTTTTCTTGTATCTTTATTCTGTCTTTTAACAAATTAATAGTTTCGCTGATCTGCTTAGATTGAGATTGAAGGTCCCTTCGCTGCACTAGTAATTCATTATAATGATTGAGCTGACTCTCAACTTGTTTTAAACTTTTCTTCATCTCTTCTAACTGTTGTAACTTTTCATTAAGAATAGGCCTTTTCCCACTTGGCTTGAATAATTCTTGTTGTCCTTTTTCAATCTTTTTCTCCAGTTCACTTAACGAACCTTTCCCCCAAATACTTGCACCATGCAAGTATTGGTTTAATTCTTCCGTCTTTAACTGCTCCATTTTTTGTAAATCACTAGCACTAAATGAAAATATACCTAAGAAGACCCGTTTATCTATCCCACCTAACAGGTTGTGTAATGCTTCTTCACCACTAACCGTTCCATCTTCAAAATAAACTACAGCTTTCCCATTATTTTTCCCTTTTTGTCTTTCAATCGTAACTTTACCTACCTCTTTCATTTCTATAGTTAACTTACCACCATAACTTGTTCCTTGCTTCGGTTCATAGTGGGCACCTGCTTGAGATTTTGTCGGAAAACCAAACAACATCACTGTGACGAACGATTTTATTGTAGACTTCCCCTTTTCGTTTTCCCCATATATAACTTGTAATCCTGTAGAATCGAAGTTAATTTGCTTATCGCAAAATTTTCCATATCCGTAAATATGTAAGTGCGTAATTCTCATTAACCCCACTCCTTTAATAATTCTTTTAATAACAGATCTCGGCCATCTTCTAGTAGTTTTTCAAAATCCTCACCACTCAATGGCTCTAGGAATGGTTTAGCTTTTCGATGATTATATAATTCTTTAAGTACTTCTTTTACATCCTCATGAGAGCTTTCAATTAATTCCGCCGTAACTCTCGTAATATCACCTAAAAAGTCATCTTGCTGTTGTAATTGATGAATATCCCATTTCTTTTTTGTGTTATTTTCATACGAAGAAATCCAAACGAAAGTTTCTTCATGGTCTTGATCTTCATTCACATGTGTTATCCAATCCTCTATCTGATCTTTTTCTTCAAAAAGATCTGAAATTGGTCCTTCCCCCGTAAATTGTAGATGTAACATGAAGCTTTTCTTTAATCTCCGTCTATCATCAATCATTTGTTCACAGTAAGCTAAAAATTGATCATGTGTTTGGATGTTGTTAATGGGAATTTCTAACGTTTCCCAAAGTAATGGAGCTGTTTTATAAAATTCGGCATGAACATCATTTGTTTCATCGATCTCTACTAATAAACACCCTTTTTTCCCCGTTTCTTTCCTATGCCTGCCTTGAATATTTCCCGGGTAGAAAATTGTTGGTTTTAGTTGAACCCTCTGATGTATGTGTCCTAAAGCCCAGTAGTTGAAGTCCTTTTCTTCTAATTCCTTCGTATGGAATGGCGCATATGGATTGTGGCCGGTTATGCTATGCTCTTGCCCATGAAGCATTCCAATATGGAAGTCTGCTCCTTCGACTTTTTTATACTGGTCAATTTTTCTTTCATATATTTCTCGCTCCTGATAACTAAACCCGTAGATATGAGCTGTTGTACCATTTGAACTAACAAAACGTTTACATTCTATTTCGCTTGAAAAAAAATGAACATTATTTGTCCAACTCACAGACACCCAATTACCATTAAGGTGATCGTGATTCCCGTGGATAATATAAACTGGAATGTTTTCTTCGTCTAATCTTGCAAATTCTTTTCTAAGAAAAAGTTGAGCTTTTAAACTTCTTTGATCATGATCATATAAGTCGCCTGAGATCAATATAAAATCAACTTGTTGTTCTATCGCAAGGTCAATTATTTTCCTAAATGAATAAAACGAGCTTTGATATATTTGTTTAAGCAGAGGTTCAGGTAAATGCGCCAAACCTTTAAAAGGACTATCCAAATGTAAATCAGCAGTATGTATAAAACGCAACTGTTTCAATGTTTCACCACCTCATAGAAACTCTTTCTGTTTTTCATAGCTTTATTATACCAAAAAGTGAACATGTGTTCTATAAAGACTCGAATAGTATGACTGCTTTAGAAAAGAGTAAAGAGGTGATAACCATAAGCAACGTCATCAATTCCATCTCCTGTTGCTTACGACGGTTGTCTTCTCATAGATATTTCCTCTAGTGGATACCATTCAGGCGTTTTGGTTGATGGGTTCGTGGGTTCCCCTAGGTTGTTCCTCTACCGCTCATCATTCCGCGCTTTTCGTTCACGCTTTCTCCTAATTTTTCCCTCTACCGCTCATCATTCCGCGCTTTTCGTTCACACTTTCTCCTAATTTTCCCCTACCACTCACCATTCCGCACTTTCGTTCACGCTTCCTCCTAATTTTTACCTCTCCCTCTGCTCCTCCTTGTTTTTTCCTCTATGGTGAACTAACAGCGCAAACAAAAAAAGGAGGCCCAGCCTCCTTAAATGTTTTATTTAATCTTACCACCAAAAATAAGGTAATAACGAAATGGCAGTTAAAGCTGCTAATGGCAAGACGAGTCGACGAAATGGCCGTGGTCGTGGATAGAATGGATACGGAGCATAGGGATATCCAAATCCACCGTAGGGATAACCCCATTGTCTTTCATCGCTTCTCATATATCCATGACCGGATTGCTGCATATCATCCATTGGCACCGCTAAGTATACATGATCATTATCAACGTGTTCGATAATACCGTGAAACGTTTGTTGATCCGCCGTTTGCACCATTACATTCTGATTCATGTATTGCTGACATAGCGATTGCATGTACTGTTTATTATACATGTTTACGCCCTCCTCATGATTAATCCATTTCATCATATTCAACGTTGGGCGAATGGTTACAAGAAAAGCGCAAGGCGCCTGTTTATCGGCGACAAGCGCTGGAGGGCCAACAATAAGTGTCTTGCTCTTTAGACACGATTGATGGACCGAAGCGACCTCGAGCCGATGGCGCCTGGAGCTAGACATCTCGAATTTTATGCTTTCCTACTTTCAAAAATGAAAGAGGATGACTAAGATGTCACCCTCTTTCATTCTTAATTTATGCATTTAACTCAACATCTCTTGTTCTTCCAAAAAGGAAGTAACTTTGTACGATCATAAATAAATTACCGATTACCCAATACAACGCTAGTGCTGACGGCATCGCTAAAGCAGCCATCAAGATCATAGCAGGCATGATATATATTGTGACTTGCATATTGGCGGGCAGCGTACGCATCGTTAGTTTCCCTTGAATAAAAGTAGTAATCGCAGCAACAATCGGTAATATAAATAATGGATCTGGACTACCTAGATTGAACCAAAGAAAAGAATGCCTCGCAATTTCTTCTGTTCTCATAATAGCAAAATAAAAAGCCATTAAAACCGGCATTTGAATGAATATTGGCAAACAACCTGCCATAGGGTTAACCCCATGTTTCTGATATAGACTGAACATTTCTTTTTGAAACTTTTGCTGTTCTTTTGGATCTTTCATATTATAACGACTTTTTAAAGCTTCCATTTCAGGCTTTATCGCTTGCATCGCGCGACTACTTCGGTTTTGTTTTAAAGTTAGCGGTAAAATTACCAAGCGAATAAAAATAGTAACTACAATAATCGATAAACCAAAACTACCGTTAAAGAGTTGAGCAACAAATGTAATTAACCAGGATAGGGGATACACAAAATAGTGATTCCAAATTCCTGTTGATTCTGCGGAAATAGGTTGAGTCGTTGCTCCACAACTAGCAAGCAACAGCGTACATCCAATTAATAAAAAGAACAGTATATACTTATTCGTAATCTGTTTCAATGAACATCCTCCTTATTATTGAGTTTTATACGTTCAATAATAAGGAAGGAATTGCATCATCATCGTTTTTCGAGTTTCGATCATGAAAGCTCGGTATCTTTCTTTTTATTAATATAAACGATAGGACGATGAGTAGTGGTGGCGTAACATTGAGTATTTCGTTGTCTCTATCATTGCTTTTAGCAAAGTACTTTCGTTGAAAATGCCAATGCATAACTTTTCTCGATAATGCGGCTGTAATATAGACCATTGATACACCGAGTAAAAGCCAAATAACAGGAAGATCAAACGTCACCTCAAACATACTCATCGCCCCCTTTCTAATACGTTTTGTTAAATTATAACATTTACAAAGAAAAGCGCAAGGTGCCCGCTTATCGGCGACAAGCGCTGGAGGGCCAGCAATAAGTGTCTTGCTCTTTAGACACGATTGTTGGACCGAAGCGACCTCGAGCCGATGGCACCTGGAGCTAGACAAAGAAAACTCAAAGGAACTTCAAACCAAACTAATCGATTATTTTTCTCTTTTGGACAACTGTAATGCTCGTTTAAAATCTTTTAATGAAGACGACTTTCCGTACATTAGTACACCACCGCGATACACTCGAGCACCAATCCAAGCGAATAAAATGATTGTGGCTATAAGAATCCCTACTCCAAGCAACACTTCCCATAATGGCAGTGATAGCATTCCTACGCGTAAAAACATAATCATCGGTGCAAAAAATGGAATAAATGAAGTCACCGTAACAATCTTAGCTTCTGGATTAGCTAGACCAAACATGGCAATTAAAAAGGCAGCTACAATTAAAAATATCATTGGTGTGACCATTTGATTAACGTCCTCAATGCGACTAACAAGCGAACCGAGCATAGCTGAGATCGTTGCATACAAGAAATAGCCGAGGATGAAAAATAAAAATGCGTATCCAATCAAATGCAGCGGAATACCTTGACCTACAATTAACTCTCCTAATTCTGGATCAAAAGAGTCGGTTGACAATCTTTGTCTAAGGGAAAGAACACCCACTAAGAAAATGAGTACATATTGAGTTAACCCTAACAAAGCAATCCCAAATATTTTTCCAAACATTTGTTGAATTGGTGAGGAACTAGAAATCAAGATTTCCATCACTCTTGATGACTTCTCAATTGCTATTTCCGTCGCAATCATATTACCGAACATAAGGACAGAAAAATAAATAATAAAAAGCAAGATGTAAACAAAAATACGTGCTTGGTTCAGTTCCATTTCTGTTTTTGCTGTTTCAGCAATCGCAACGCGCTCGAATTGAATTGGGGCATAAATGCTAGCTACTTCTTCAGGCTGTAGATTTAAGCTTGATGTCACAATTTCTTCTTTTACTTGCTGAAGTGCCTGCTCTAATTGCCAAGGTAATATTTGTTCGACAACTGTCATCGCATAATATTTTCCTTCAGGTAACCCTGTCTCCCCTAGTGAAACTTCAATCATACCTTCTACTTCTTGATCTATCACTAACGTTTTCGCTTCCGAATACGAGCCCCCAAACTCCTTTAATTCTACAGTAGGGTTGATTTGACCGACAGTATGTTTAAGCGGTTCAAAAAGTTGACCTGTTTCATCCAACACTAATACAACACTGCTCTCTTTTTGATCTTGATCAAAAACCGTAATAATTCGATCAAAATTCATGAAGCCAAAAATAAATAAGAGTGTTATTGCCGTCGATATGAGGAAGGATTTTGATTTTAACTTTGAAAGATAAGTATGTGCTAAAACAATAAAAAATTTATTCATATTGGGCACCCACCTTTTCTAAGAAAATGTCATGTAACGATGGGTCTTCTATTTCAAACTTTCGAACGAACCCTTTTGTTGCTAATAATTGAAATAACTTATGTGCTGTTTCTTCAGTAGCTATTTGAACTACAGCTCCTTCTTTCGTATGTTTAACCTTAAGAATACCTTCCAGTTGATCAAGAAATTCGAGTGAAAATTCTGCTCGGATGACCACATTCATTTTTCCAAAAGACCGTTTAACATCTCGGATATTCCCTCCCACAACAGATGAACCATTATGTAATATTACTAAGTGTTCACAAAGTTCTTCTACATGCTCCATTCTGTGACTGGAAAAAACGATCGTCGTTCCCGATTTATTAAGGTCAATTACTGCCTCTTTTAATAATTCAACATTTACAGGGTCAAGACCGCTAAACGGTTCATCTAAAATGAGTAACTCCGGTCGATGTATCACAGAAGCAATAAATTGAATTTTTTGCTGATTACCTTTCGATAACTCTTCTACTTTTTTATTCTTGTATTCAGGAACTTTAAAACGTTCAAGCCATTGATTCATCTCTTTTAAAATGATAGTTTTCTCCATACCTCTTAGTCTACCTAAATAAATTAATTGCTCTGACACTTTAAGTTTCGGATATAACCCTCTTTCTTCTGGTAAGTATCCTATTATTTGACTTGATTTATAATTGATCTTTTCGTTATTCCATGAGATCTTTCCTTCTGTTGGTTCTAATAGATTTAAAATCATTCGAAAAGTTGTCGTCTTTCCTGCACCATTTGCACCTAACATACCAAACATTTGACCTTTCTCAATCGTCAAATTTAAATGATTGACTGCAGTTGTTTTACCAAACTTCTTTGTTAGATCCTCTATTACTAAACTCATTTTAAACCTCCAAAACTCGTGTTATCGTTTATATACGAATGAACTGGAATTATGTTTCACAAAATTTTTAAAAAGTCTACGTTATTCAACAATATGTTTCACTTGAATATGTAAGCGATTGAATTTAAAATATTAGTACAAGTCTAACAAATATTAGAGGTGGATAACCCATGGCAGATTACTATTTAACTGTATTTAACCAAACTGGTGAACAGTTGTTAAATGAAACGATTCAAGCTGCAAGTGATGAAGAAGCGAAAAAAATCGGCGAGCAAAAACTAGCAGAAACAAACTACAGTGAGTACCCTCACCGCTTAACAAGAGCAGGAAAAATCCTAATGTTCCACCGTTAGGCACGAAAAGTAGAAGGCGCCTGCTAGACAGCACTGACTAGCAGTGCGTCTTATTACGCAAAAAAGGAGACTGAAAAACAGTCTCCTTTTTATTCTTTACAATTCGTAGTGTTAATTCTCTATTTTTAGTTGTTTACGAAATACTTCACGCACCATGTACGCTACTCCGTGCATGTCGTTTGAGCGAGTCACCCAATCTGCTGCTTGTTGGACCTCTTTTGGTGAGTTCCCCATTGCCACTCCTAAGCCCACTTGAGTAATTAGATCCAGATCTTCTTCAGAAGAACCAATCGCTACCATTTGATCTAGACCAATACCCAGCTCACGTCCTAAACGGTGTAAGCCTCTTACTTTAGAAACCCCTTCAGGCACAATACTAATACGTCCTTGTTTTCCTTCAATAATAGTTATGTTAGAAACTTGTTTTTCAATCTCTTCCATTGCTTCTAACTGCTGTTCTTTATCTAAGAACTGCACTTGGATTTTTGGAGGTGCAACCGGGTTATCTAAAATATAATCACAAATAGAGTCAACAAAGGTAACTGGATAAAATAATGGATCCCCTATTCCTATCGTCATCTTGGCCAAGAGTTGATTTTTGCTTTTGAGCTTATTTCCGATCCCATACTTTTCATGGAGAAGCCGAACATGACATGTATAATTTTCTAGGATTTCACCAATTTGAAAAACTTTATCCTCATGAATACGTCTTTCAAATAAAGGTTCATCTAGTTCTGAAGCTAAGTATGCACCGTCATGTGTAATTAAACACGTATCTAGCTTTAAAGCTTTTGCAACTCTCTTAGCAGCTGGAAACGGTCGATCAGTCGCTAGTGTAATATATACACCTTTATTTTTTACAAATTCAATTGCATCTTTAGTTTGTCTACTAAGGCGAGCATTTGAGCGTAAAAGAACCCCATCAATATTTAGAGCTAATAGACGATAAGCCACAAAAATCCCCCTTCTCATTGTTTCTACTACGAACGTGACGTACGTTATAGTAAAGACTATGAAAACGGGGGCTAGAATAGAACATTTTTAGTTGTCGTTCAATTAAAGTATGAGAAAAGACATTCATTTTCGCAGTATTAGGCGATACGTCTTGTTTTCTAATCCTTTTCTTTGAACACATACGATGATAATTTTATTGTTCAGGGTTGCCGTATAATTCTTCTAATGGTTCAGTGATAATACGGTTAATATCTGTAATAATCATACTTAAACGTTGTTCTGCTTCCATCATTTTAGAAATGATTGGTTGCTGCTGAACTAACTCAAATAGTTGTTGCGCTTTTTGTGCTTCTTCTTCTGTAATTTGCATTCCTTGCATTTGCTTTTGTTGTAATTCCATTTGCATTCTACGGAAGTTTTCAAGCATTTGGTTCGCTGCCGGATCTTTTTCAATTTCCTCGTGTAACTGTTTCAGTACCTTAAACTCGTCACTTTCCTTAATTGATTTTCCAAGTTCATGTGCTATATCATAAATGTTTGACATAACGATTCCTCCTTCAAAGTGGTCTTCACCGACTCTAACATAATATGAGTTTAATTTCATCTCTCATGTCGATTTTTTTATGAATCCTAAAGAAAAATAACAATTATTCCTTGAATTAATCCAATCATTCCACCAAGTAATCCCCCAAGATACGTAATCATTTTAAATTCTCGCCTAGAGATAGAAAGTACCATCTCTTCTAGACGTTCAACAGCAAAACCTTGAACTTGACCTTTAACAACTTCTTCTAAGTTCAGCTTTTGCATGAGACTATCAAGACGAGAGACCAGTGTTTGTCCTAATAGATCGACACCTTTAGGTACCCATTCAGAAACAATGGTTTCCATATATGGCTTTGTCCATTCATTTAATGGTTGGTCCACCCACTCATAGACAGGAACTCTGTTAATAATCGTTTTCTTTAGTAGAGAAATGACTTCTTCTTTATCTACTTTGTTTAAGTAGTACGAAAGCGGCTTTTCTTTAAGTTTATTCCACTCTTTTCTCAACACGGCCTCGATCATCTTCTCTGCACTCGCATCATCCAAAAACTTAATAATCTCAGGTTGGACTTTATCCACTAGCCTGTCATTCCCCAAGAACATCGACACCATATTACCCAGGGTTCCCTTGCCCATTAAAAATCTATCAATCATATCACTGAGACGATCTTTACCTTCTTCACTTTCAAAATAATCTTTCGCTCTCGATAAGATAAATTGAGTGAAATCGGGAATTGCAATATCTAACTTCTGTGTTAGGTTAGATGGCAACACTTCAGAAATAGGACGGGAGCCATTTTGCATACGGAAGGTCTCAAATCCGTCCCGGATCCATCGTTCGGTTTTATCTTCAATCGTGCCCCTAACATTTTCTACACCAAATCGTTCATGAAATACAGCTGCTAATGTCGTATCACTTTCTAGGATAGCTCTAGCTTCTCCTTGCGCCCATAACTTCATTTCATTTGTAAACTTTTCATCCAGTAACTTTTTTTGCAGTCCTTCAGTCGTCAAAAGGTGTTGTACGACCATTTTACCTAGTTGTTCCGCTAACTCATCTCTTCTTTTCGGAATTAACCCTGGTGTGAACGGAACTCGTTTTTTACCTATATAGATGGGATTATAAGGTCTAAACAACATCTTAATAGCTAAAGAGTTCGTTACGCCTCCAATTGTTGCTCCAATAATGATCATCATAAGAATTATTATTACTTCCTTCACGTTGCCACTTGCCCCCTATAACTCATCTATTCACGAAATTTTGTTTAAAAACATACTATACGCTATCAGCAAATGCCTATTTCGAATTGGATTCAAACTGACACTATTATCCATCATATCGAAAAATGGTTAAAAAGGAAATGGCTGCTTCTTATTTTGACTATGTGAAACGCCATCATTTGAAAAATTTTATTAATGAAGGAGAGCTCCTAATGAAACAAACTTTTCAATTAAAAAGAAGGTTCGATGAAAAGTCTACCATTCAATTGCCGGCATCGTATCTCCAAGAACATTCATTAACTGCGAACACTTCAATTGAATTGTCATTTGGAAGCAAAACCGTACGTTGTCAAATCACACAACATAATGATTGTGATCAGACTGTCTTCCTCTCAGATCTTCTGTGGAAACAGTTAAAGTTTCCATTTGAAACGTCTATTCATCTTTTTTACCAGAATGGATGCTTATTAATTGGTCCGCTGATTGGAATTTTTACAGCCGGATTTACATCTTCTAAACAGTTTCCATTGGGCCAAAGAACTTCACAGTACGCAAAAATATTGCAATCACAAGAAGAAATAGGAGGCTTTTATTTTGTATTCGGCCATCACCTTATCGATTGGGAAAATGGAGAGATTAACGGGTACTTCTTAAACGATGGTTCTTGGACTTTATTAACCGTTCCATTTCCAAATGTTATTTATAATCGTATCCCTAACCGGCGAACTGAAAATTTAGCAACGATCCAAACAACAAAAAAGAAATTTGAAACAGAATATGCGATCCCATATTTTAACCCTAACTTTTTTAACAAGCAGGAAATTCACGAGAAATTATCTAGAGATGACACCGTTCTACCCTTTTTGCCTGAAAGTTTAGTCAAACCAAGTTCTCATGAGCTTAAAGCATTACTAAGTAAGTATAAGCATTTGTATCTTAAGCCAATTGAAGGCAGTCACGGTGATGAAATTAAACAAATCATTAAACTTCCGGAAGAACCTTATTTTTACTGCCGTTACCATGATGAAGATCAAATACGCTTACGAAGGTACTCGAACTTAACGCGTCTTCTACAACATGAATATCCTAACGGTTTAGAAGATGTCATTGTCCAGCAGGGGATTCATCTATTAAAGCTGGGTAAACAACCGATGGACTTTCGTATTCATACCAATAAAAATATAAACGGTCGCTGGGAAATCACCGCGATCGCTGCAAAGAAAGCTGGTTGGCAAAGTGTAACGACACACATTCACCGTGGAGGCGAAGTTATTTCAGTAGATGACCTTGTCCACGATGGACTTCTTTCAAAGAAAAGAGTGAGCCAACTAAAACAGGCTGCGCTCACATTAAGTCACGCACTCGATCATCAATTAGAAGGTTGTATAGGTGAAATTGGATTTGATTTAGGAATTGACGAGAATGGAGATATTTGGCTCTTTGAAGCTAACTCAAAGCCTGGACGATTGATTTTCGAACAAGGAAAACTTAAAAGGGAAGATATCATTTCTAGAGAACTTCCTCTAGAGTATGCCATTTATCTGAGTAAGAGAGCCTTTGAATCCCCCCATCAGTTTATTAATCAGTTGATTACCTAATGTTCGCTTAAAAAGGCTTATCCTAGCTTTCTTTTTTTCAATGCGCTAAAATGAAGGTTGTATGCAGAAAAGAAAGGGGAAGAAGCCAGTGATTTCACACTTTCAATGGAAAGAACTTCGTAATAACCTTGTCCGTCAAGAGTGGGAGTTTTCTTTTTTCTATAAAGGAGAACATTTTCTTGGGGTTTATTATAAAGATGGTTCGATTAGCTGGTCAGAACCAGCCCCAAATGAGGAAGAAAGAAAGCAGTTAGAACTCCAAGTTCATGACCTTTTTCTCTATCATGTGTATGAAGAACACTAAAACCATTACGACTAACTCATATGTAAAGCATTTAAGGAACTGGGCACCATCGCGTGTTCACTCCCTTTCACCTTGCCTTACTGCCATGAGTTAGTCTTTTTTTGTTATTACTTTAAGCTGTAGAAGGATGAATAACGATTGAATAAATGTCAAAAGTTAATGGGGAAGGAGGGATTTACATTGGATAAAGACCAAAATAAAGATACATTTGAGAATGCTAATGAAGACCGTGCAAATTTCTTTATGGATGTTGACCGAATGATAAACGAAGGACTCGGGGGCGGAACTGTCAGTTACGAAAATAACTCTGGCATTATAGAAGAAGCACGAGACCTAGTCGAAGAGGACCCGCCAAACCACACGGAAGGCGAAATAAAGTAGAAGGGGCGATTGCCCTTTCTTTTTTTGATACAATAATGAATGAGGTAATAAAAGACCTCATTTAACGTCTACAAACCATAAGATTCTATAAGGAGAAACATATGATTAATGAACTCGAACGCCGATTTGGGGCTTCTTTTTACTTGAATTATCATTCATCGTTACCGAACACGATAAAGTGGTATACAACTCCTGCGGGTGAAACGTTTGGAATTGATACAACTTCTGTTGACGATCAAGAAATTACTTTACTCGATATTATTTTAGAGAAAACAGAAATTCAACCGATTCAATTAAATGAAAGAGAACAACAGTGGCTAAATTATTTATCACATGCCGATGAAAAAGAACCTATCTTTCAAACAGATCACTTTCGATTTATTCATTTTTCTACTAGTCACGAAATTGAAAACACCGCTGAGCTCAATGAAATTTTTTTACATAGTTTTTCTGATCATCAAATTATAATTATATGGAAAAATAATCAAGATGGACTGATTATAGAATTCTTTAATGATTTACCGATTGAAACGGATGATTTTGAAGAACTAAGTGCAGCCTTAACTGCTGACTTTTTTATAAATGTTCACTTTTTTGTAGGAACTAAATTGTCAAATATTACAACAGCACGCCAGCAATACAATTGGGAAGAAAAATGTTTCACTGTGATGAAAAATCATTCTCCCTCACAGCACGTTACATACTATCATCAGGCAACTCCTTATTTACTTCTAGAACATGTGCCCATGGAAGCACTTCAAAAGATATCGAGCCACTTAATTAAAGAAGTAAACCTAGATAAAGAACTAATCAAAACCATTCAAGTGTATTTTAAAAATAATCTAAACACGACATTAGCTGCCAAAGAATTATTTATGCATCGAAACACTTTACAATATCGAATTGATAAATTTATTGAAAAAACAGGGATTGATATTAAGCATTTTGACCAAGCCGTGTCTGTTTATATCGCGCTTATGATTTACCAAACTCTCTAATAGTGCACTATGCACAAAGGGAGTTTTTTTTTTTGTTCACCGTGCCAATTGTTAGTTGCAATGTAAGTGTTTACAATAAGGCTATGAAAACAATCAGGAGGTAATGAAATGGCTGATATTAAATTAAATCATGTTTATAAAATTTATGATGGTGATGTAACTGCAGTTACTGACTTTAACTTAGATATTAAAGATAAAGAATTTATCGTATTTGTTGGACCATCAGGTTGTGGTAAATCAACAACTCTTAGAATGATTGCAGGACTTGAAGATATCTCAAAAGGTGATCTTTTCATTGGCGAAAGGCGTGTGAATGATGTCGCTCCAAAAGATCGTGATATCGCAATGGTATTCCAAAACTATGCATTATATCCTCATATGAATGTTTATGATAATATGGCTTTTGGTCTAAAACTTCGAAAGTTTAAAAAAGAAGAAATCGACCGTCGTGTAAAAGATGCAGCTAAAATTCTTGGCTTAGAAGAAATGCTCGATCGTAAACCGAAAGCAATGTCAGGTGGTCAGCGTCAACGTGTTGCACTTGGACGAGCTATCGTTCGTGATCCACAAGTTTTCTTAATGGACGAACCGTTATCTAACTTAGATGCCAAGCTTCGTGTACAAATGCGTGCTGAAATAACAAAACTTCACCACCGTCTGCAAACAACTACAATTTACGTTACACACGATCAAACAGAAGCAATGACGATGGCTACTCGTATTGTTATTATGAAAGATGGACTTATTCAGCAAGTAGGTACACCTAAAGACGTTTATGATAACCCTGAAAATGTGTTTGTTGGTGGATTTATTGGATCGCCGGCAATGAACTTCCTTAACGGACGTATTGAAGGTGAGTTTTTCAAATTAAACAACGTATCAGTACGTATTCCTCAAGGTAAATTAAAAACATTAAAAGAGAAAGGCTTTGCTGAAAAGGAGATAATTCTTGGGGTCCGCCCTGAAGATATCCATGATGAACTTCTTTTCATCGAGTCTTCACCAGAAACAAAAGTAACAGCAAAAGTAGAAGTAGCTGAATTAACAGGTGCAGAGACTGTATTATATACAAAGATCGATGAGCAAGATGTTATAGCACGTGTTGACTCTCGCACGGATATTCAAAACGGACAAAATATCGATCTTGCATTCGATATGAACAAAGTTCACTTCTTTAACCCTGAAACAGAAGAACGCATTCGTTAATACATGCTGGAAAGGCCACCGACTTCAAAAAATCGGTGGCCTTTCCTATATATAAATTACGAGCTCTGACTTGAGTTATTTCATTTACATTTTACCTTCTACCACTCACCCACGAGCATGATTGAGTTAGTACCGCAATTTGGGCATGATAGAGTGTGTGGACATTGATTGTTTTGAAAATCATTTGAAATTGTATTTGACTTCTTCATATCATCAATTTCTAAATAAGCACTATAATCATCAAAGTAATCCATTAACCTTCCTTTGTCTTCCAGTGTACACCCACATCGATCACAAGCTGCTCTAATCATTTCAAATCCATTACATATTGGGCAAATGTGGTCCATATCATAAGCTCCTTAAGAGTCTATTTCGTCTTAAATTAAAGCGCAAACGCCCATCAGCTTAAAAATTAGTGATTTCCTGAAAAAGAAGAGATGGGTTACCCACCTCTTCTACGCCAAAACATTATTATTGTTGTTGATAACCACTCATTTGTTGTTCAGCCATTTGAACTAAACGCTTTGTGATTTCGCCACCTACTGAACCGTTAGCACGAGAAGTAGCATCAGGACCAAGTTGAACACCAAACTCTTGAGCAATCTCATACTTCATTTGGTCTAGTGCTTGTTGTACACCAGGTACTACTAATTGATTTGAGTTGTTGCTGCTGTTTGTTGGCATGTGTGTTCACCTCCTCTTTGTAAACCTAGTATGTTTCTTTTGGACAAGTCTATGTACATTTTCTAGTTAGAAATATTAGGTAATATAGTTTAAAGTAAAAAACATCGCATTGGTTGTTTTGACCGATGCGATGTTTTGCTAAATTAACACCCTATTGAGTTCCATTAGTTACTAAACCTTAGTTTAAAGTTTAGAATAATTTTTTACCAGATTAAGGGGATTTATGTTACCTTAAGCGTTTTTACCTAATTGATTAATTTCCGTAAGCGCCTGTGGATTTTCAAGCGATGACAGATCACCAGCATCTTTATTTAAGTAAGCAGCTTTGATTGCTCGACGCATGACTTTTGCATTTCTCGTTTTCGGTAAATCTTGTACGAAGTAAATCGCTTTAGGTTTTAACGCTTTCCCCATTTTCTCAGCTACGAGTTGAAGCAGTTCTTCTTTTAATTGTTCTACCTGTAAACCACTTTTATTGAGTACTGCAAAACAAACCGCAGCTTCTCCTTTTACATCGTCCGGTATACCGATTGTACCTGCTTCAACGACATTTGGGTGTTCAACTAAAATGGATTCGATTTCAGCTGGGCCCAGGCGTTTTCCGGCAACATTTAATATATCGTCTGATCTTCCAGTAATAGTCCAGAAACCATTTGAATCTTGAATGACCCAATCGCCGTGAACCCAAATGTTTTCCCAGCGGTTCCAATAGGCTTCTTCATACCGCTCTGGTTCATTCCAAAACCCTTTTGTCATTCCAACCCAAGGCTGCTTGATCACCAGCTCTCCAACTTGGTTCAAAACTGGATTTCCGTCTTCTTCAAAAACATCAACATCCATCCCAGGAAGAGGTGAATTAAATGTAATCGGTCCAATGGGACGCACTAACACATTTCCTAATATGCCACCGGAAATTTCTGTTCCTCCTGAGTAATTAAAAATGGGGATCCGCGATTGGCCTACTTTTTCAAATAACCATAACCACGGTTCTGGGTTCCACGGTTCACCAGTTGAAGCAATAACCCGGAGCATACTTAAATTATGTTTTTGGGGCCACTCTTCACCATGCTTCATCATCGAGCGAATAAGCGTTGGCGATATTCCTAAATGTGTCACTTGGTGTTTATCAACGACTTCCCATAACCGGTCTGGTTGTGGAAAATCAGGGGTTCCCTCATACAATAAAATCGTCGCCCCATTCATTAAACCACCAAACACTAAAAACGGCCCCATCATCCAACCCATGTCTGTAAACCAAAATAATGTGTCCCCTTTTTTTACATCCATTCCAATACCAGCATCAAACGCCGCTTTAATTGGAAATCCCGAATGTGTATGTACAGCACCTTTTGGGCGACCCGTAGTGCCTGACGTGTAAATTAACATTAAAGGGTCTGCACTATCCATTGAAAGTGTTTCATTTAATGGTTCCTCTTTTATTAATTGTTTCCAATCAACATCTCTTGAGTCATTCCAAGGAATATCTCGATCGAGTCTTCGAAATACAATGACCTTCTCAATCGATGGCGATTTTTCCACTGCGCGATCTGCCTCTTCTTTCATGGCAACCGGTCGGCCTCTTCGTAAAAATCCATCAGCCGTTACGATCATTTTTGCTTCTGCTGCATTTAAACGCGTTGCTACTGCATCGGTTCCATACCCTGAAAAAATTGGGGAATAAATCGCACCAATTTTAGCTGCTGCCATCATCGCGATAACCGTCTCCGGTACCATCGGCATATAAATAGCAATAATATCACCTTTTTTTAAACCATGTTGCTTAAAACCGTTTGCAACACGAGCAACAGCTTCCGATAATTGTGCATACGTATACGTTTGAACGATTCCATCTTCACTTTCCCAGACAATAGCCGTTGCGTTAGCTGTTTGTTCTTTTTCAGCCCACGTTTCAACTGTATTGTAAGCTGTATTTAACTTGCCTCCTACATACCACTTCGGCCACTTCACACCATCCTCAAGTGAAAGGGTTTCTTTATATGGCTCGTACCAATCTATATTTAAGACTTTTTCTGCTTCCTTCCAAAACCAAGCAATATCTTTTGTAGAGGCATTAAGAAACTCTTCATAATCAGTGTACCCGAGCTGTTTCATCCATCGATAAAGACGAGTCTGTTCAATCATTTCATCTGATGGCTTCCACGCTACTGTCATGCATAATCCCCCTTTTTACACTAAAATTTTCAACTCAAACTATTTTTGGCTTCATCACAAAAGCCAAGTGCCAGGCACCACCAACACAATAAATGGCATTGGTTTAAGCCAGGCACTTTTGAGTCCATTTTCCTTATCTTATACTGGATATACTGGATGCTTACGATGCGTAAATGCAACATACTTAGACATATAAGATTCAAAACGTTTCGACAATTCGTCACGTAATGAATTAGCAGGAACAATTCCGTCAATCACCATTTCAGAAGCTAATCGGTAAATATCTATATCTTCTTTATACTCTTCACGCTTTTGTGCCACAAAGTCAGGTCTTTCTTCTTCTGGAAGCTGAGCAATTTTATTCGCATACACAGCGTTTACTGCTGCTTCAGGTCCCATTACAGCGATTTGCGCGTTCGGAAGTGCTAAGCAACAATCTGGCTCAAACGCTGGACCAGCCATTGCATATAATCCGGCACCATACGCTTTTCTAACAATGATTGAAATTTTAGGTACTGTCGCTTCACTCATTGCAGAAATCATTTTTGCACCGTGGCGAATAATTCCAGCTCGCTCTACTTTCGTACCAATCATAAATCCTGGGATGTCAGCTAAGAATAGTAAAGGAATATTGTAAGCATCACATAAGTTAATAAACTTCGCCGCTTTATCCGCTGAATCGTGGAATAATACCCCACCTTTCATTCTCGGTTGATTTGCAATAATCCCAACAGGACGACCATCTATTCTAGCTAAGCCGGTAATTAACTCTTGAGCGAACAATTTCTTAATTTCAAAGAACGTTCCTTCATCTATAATTCGATTAATAAGATCGTGCATGTTGAACGGTGCATTTTGATTTTGAGGAATAACTTCTTCCAATGTTTTCTCAAAAGCTTTTGGTGCAACTGGTTCTTTAACAGGTGCATCTTCTCCATAGTTTGCTGGAAAATAAGATAAGTATTGTCTTGCCATTTCAATGGCATCTTGTTCAGTTTTGGCTAGAATATCACCACATCCGGAAACGGAGCAGTGCATTTTCGCTCCACCCATTTCTTCTAGTGTCACTTTTTCGCCAATAACCATTTCAGCCATACGTGGAGATCCTAAATACATCGAGGCATTTCCGTCAACCATAATTACAATATCGCAAAATGCTGGGATATATGCTCCACCAGCAGCAGATGGACCAAATAATAAACAGATTTGTGGAACGCGGCCAGACAGTTTTACTTGGTTATAAAAAATTCTCCCTGCCCCGCGGCGCCCTGGAAACATTTCAACTTGGTCAGTAATACGAGCTCCAGCTGAATCGACTAAATAAAGCATCGGTACATTTAGCTTCTCCGCTGTTTCTTGGATACGGATGATTTTTTCGACTGTTCTCGATCCCCATGATCCGGCTTTAATGGTTGAGTCATTTGCCATTACACAGACCGTCTCACCATTAATCTTCCCAATACCCGTAACTACCCCATCAGCTGGAAGTCCTTCAGCCGTGCAATTAGCAAAGAATCCATCTTCAATATTTAATCCGTCATCGAATAAAAGTTCAAGCCTTTCACGGACGAATAACTTCCCTTTTTCGGCGTTGCTTTGATGATATTTGTCCGCTCCGCCTTTTTTTATCGTTTCGATTCGATCCTGTAATTCTTTTTCAAATGACATGGTAGATCGCCTCCTTAAAATGTTTCTTTATTCACCAGTATAATTAGGTGTTCGCTTTTCTTTAAAAGCTGTTAACCCCTCTATTCGGTCCTTTGTCGGAATCGTTACTTCATATGCTTTTTGTTCAAGTGCTAACCCTGTTTGTAAATCAACTTCTAAGCCTTTATCAATGGCATACTTTGCTTGTTGCAAGGCAATTGGTCCATTTTTTGCGATTTGTGAAGTGATTTCACTCACTTTCTGATCCATACTCTCTAGAGGAACGACATATTCAACTAAGCCGATTTTCTCTGCTTCATACGCATCTACCCTTCGAGCGGTATAGATCAGTTCTTTAGCCTTTCCTTTTCCAATGAGCCTCGGAAGACGTTGTGTTCCACCAGCTCCTGGAATAATGGCTAATGACGTTTCAGTTAACCCCATTTTGATATGATCGGCTGCTATACGAATATCGCAAGCCAAAGCAAGTTCAAGTCCACCACCGAATGCACTTCCATTTAAAGCACAAATAACTGGCTGAGGAAGAGCTTCAATATCATTAATATTACCTCTAATCAGTGACACTGTTCGTTTCACTTGAATAGGGTCCATTCCCGCACGCTCTTTTAAGTCAGCACCTGCACAAAACACCTTTTCACCTGATGCTTTTATGACAACACAACGTACTTCAGGATTGTATTTCACCTCGTGTATTGCTTCGTGTAACTCGTATAACATTTGAAGGGATAGAGCATTAGCTGCTTCTGGACGATCAAGCGTAATATGTGCTACACCTGACTCGTCTATCGTCAACAATACTTTTTTATCCAATGTTAAATCCCCCTTACGATTAGGCTCTAGTTTGACAGCTTGCTTTTGCTACTTGTAAATTTCGACTAGGCAATGTTCTGCCTACCTTTTCTTCAATCCACTGTGCTGCTGCTATTAAAAGATCTTGATTTACACCCGTTTCAATTCTCATCTCATTTAACATATAAAGTAAATCTTCAGTAGCAACATTGCCTGATGCACCTGGAGCATACGGACAACCGCCTAGACCAGCTACAGCTGCGTCAAATTTCGTAATGCCCATGTCTAATGAAGCTAAGATATTAGCTAGCGCTGTACCTCTTGTATCGTGGAAGTGCATAGCAAGCTGATCGGCTGGGAATCTTGTTAGAAGTTCATCTAAAACACGTTGAACTTGTGCAGGGTTACCAACACCAATCGTATCCCCTAAAGATAACTCATCGATTCCCATATCAAACAAATGCTCAGACACTTTAATGACATCTTCGATTGAGATATTTTGTTCATAGGGACACCCGAAAACAGTAGACACATATCCTCTCGTCGTTTTACCATTTGCTTTTGCTTCTTGAACAACGGGCCTGAGCACCTTAAATGTATCGTCAATTGATTTATTTATATTTTTTTGATTATGTGTTTCACTTGCTGACATAAAGACAGAAACTTCATCGATATTAGCCTCTAAAGCACGTTGTAACCCTTTTTCATTAGGGACTAACGCTGCATAAGTGATGCCTGGTTTTCTTTTAATCTTTTTGGCTACATCGACAGCGTCAGCAAGTGCCGGGATCCACTTCGGATGAACAAAAGACGTTATTTCAATATACGAAAGTCCAGTATTAGACAACATATTAATCCATTCCACTTTATCTTCAGTTGAAATAAAAGATTTTTCGTTTTGCAGTCCATCCCGTGGTCCAACTTCCTTCAATAGAATGTTGTTAGGAAATTTCACGATTTCCCCCCTTAATTAGAAAGCACGATTGATTACCGAGAATGGCAATAATTAATGTCTTTCCTAAGACTCTACTCTTTAAAGTGATTGGAATTCTTTTAGTGAAAATAGATGTTCGACCTTAATAGTCGTTACTATTCAAGTACGATCAACACTTCACCCTCATCAACGAAATCGCCTTCTTCTTTTAATACTTCTTTTACTGTTCCACTCTCTTCTGCAGCAACAGGTATCTCCATTTTCATCGACTCTAGGATTGCAATGTCTTGCCCTTCTTCTACTTTATCTCCTACTTGAACTAATAGTTTCCAAAGGTTACCTGCCATATTTGTAATTACTTGACTCATCATAATTCCTCCTCGGATTATTTTTTAATTGGTTTATTTTGTAATTTTTCAGAAACAAAGTTTGTTGTCACATCTCCTACTATAAATGAAGGGTGCTCTACAACTTGCTGGAGCATCGGAATATTTGTTTTAATTCCTTCAACTACATAACTTTTTAATGCTTGTTGTAAGTACTCAATTGCTTCTTCGCGATCTTCACCTTTAACAATTAATTTAGCAATCATCGGATCATAAAATGGTGTAACAACTGAGTGCTCGCTCACTGCACATTCATTTCTGACAAATGGCTGCTCAGGCAACTGAAATACCGTAATTTTTCCTGGTGAAGGGAAAAATGTCTTTGGATCTTCCGCATATATGCGCACTTCGATCGCATGACCTTGCAACTGTACATCTTCCTGATTCATTTCTAGTAATTGTCCAGAAGCAATTTTAAGCTGTTGTTCAACAAGGTCTAAGCCTGTAATTTCTTCCGTTACCGGATGCTCAACTTGTAATCTCGTATTCATTTCAAGAAAGTAGAAATTTTTATTTTCATCTACTAAAAATTCAATTGTACCTGCATTTTCATAGCCAATGGCTTTTGCAGCACGTACGGCAGCTTCCCCCATATTTTTACGTGTTTCTTCATCTAGAAATGGAGAAGGTGCTTCTTCAACTACCTTTTGATGGCGTCTTTGAACCGAGCAATCTCTTTCCCACAAGTACAATGTGTTTCCAGATTGATCAGCTAATATTTGAATTTCAATATGCCGGGGGTTTTCAACGAATTTTTCAACATACATGGCGCCATCACCGAAGAAATCCGTTGCTCGTTTTTGATTTCCTTCGTAGGCTTTTTTTATTTCTTCATCACTTCTGACTACTTGCATGCCAATTCCGCCACCACCAGCAGAAGCTTTCAGCATAACCGGATATCCAATCTCATTTGCTATAAGAACAGCTTCATCGGCATCCGTCAGCGGTCTTGTAATTCCTGGTACAACAGGAACTCCCGCTTTCTCCATTGCTTTTCTAGCTTCAATTTTACTGCCCATATTAGCAATTACTTCTGGGGAAGGACCAATAAATGTAATTCCTTCTTCATGACACCTTTGGGCAAAACTACTATTCTCTGAAAGTAAGCCGTAGCCAGGGTGAATGGCATCCGCTCCAGTTTCTTTCGCCTTTTCAAGAATAATATCCATGTTTAAATAACTTTCATTAACTCTTGGTTTTCCAATTAAGTACGCTTCATCTGCATGTTTTACATGTAATGACTCAGCATCTGCTTCGGAATATACAGCTACAGTTTTAATTCCTAGACGTTGACATGTACGAATAATTCGTAATGCAATTTCTCCACGATTCGCTATTAACACTTTTTGAAACAATGGCTTCACCTCTTTAATATATTTGTTCTTGAAATAAAGTGGGATACTGAAGAACCTGTTTCGACAAGGTTCTTCAGTATTTGATAACGCTTACAAAAAGTTAGACTTCTGCCGACTCCGTTAAATTAAAACGATCCATTGCAATTTCCCGAAGTTTGAATTTTTGGATTTTTCCAGACGCAGTCATTGGATACTCTGAAATAAATTCGATATAGCGCGGAATTTTATGACGGGAGATTTTTCCTTTGCAATAGTTACGTATTTCGTCAGATGTAGCGGATTCTCCTTCTTTTAATACAATCCATGCCGAAACTTCTTCACCAAATTTTGGATCTGGTACACCTACAACTTGCACATCCAGTACTTTTGGATGTTGATATAAAAATTCTTCGATTTCTCGT
Organism: Alkalihalobacterium sp. TH-98; assembly: GCF_057473385.1. Lineage (NCBI taxonomy): Bacteria > Bacillati > Bacillota > Bacilli > Caryophanales > Bacillaceae > Alkalihalobacterium > Alkalihalobacterium sp. TH-98. The sequence goes on from NZ_JBYCKM010000014.1 coordinate 49,989, forward strand.
GGATAAACATTTTCTCCACCACGGATAATCATATCTTTGAGACGTCCTGTAATACGGCAATATCCCTCTTCATCCATGACGGCTAAATCACCGGTATGGAGCCAACCGTCTTCGGATATTGCGGCAGAAGTTGCATCCGGATTTTTATAATACCCTTTCATCACATGGTAACCACGTGTACAAAGTTCACCTTGAACGCCTCGTGGAACTTCTTTTTCTGTACCCGGTTCAACAATTTTAACTTCTACATTTGGCAAGGCACGGCCAACGGTCTCAACTCGTCGCTCTAAAGAGTCATTTACACGCGTTTGTGTAATAACAGGAGAAGACTCCGTTTGACCATAAGCAATTGTAATTTCAGATGCTCCCATCCGCTCGATTACAGCTTTCATTACTTCAATTGGACAATTCGACCCTGCCATAATTCCTGTGCGTAACGAAGACAAATTGTAGTTTTCAAACTCTTTATCATTTAATTCGGCAATAAACATCGTTGGTACACCGTGTAATGCAGTACATTTTTCATCCTGAACGGCTTGAAGAACTTGCTTTGGATCAAATTCTTGAACGGGGATCATCGTTGCTCCAACCGTCACGCATGCCATCGTTCCTAGTACACATCCAAAACAATGGAAGAATGGAACAGGGATACACATCCGGTCACTTGCAGTTAAATTCATACATTCCGCAATATTAATTGCATTGTTGACTAGATTGTTATGGGTAAGCATTACTCCTTTTGGAAAACCGGTTGTACCAGAAGTATATTGCATATTGATCACATCATCAGGTTCAAGGGAACTCATCCGTTCATTTAATTCGGCATCTGTTACTTGGTCACCCATTTCAAGTAGATCTGCCCAAGTGTACATCCCAGGCTTACGCTCATCTCCTAGAAACACAACATTTTTTAAGTGTGGCAGTTTTTTCGACTGTAACTTTCCTGGTTCTGCTGTTTTTAGCTCGGGAATAATTTCATAGAGCATTTCTGTGTAAGAAGCACCGCGAAATTCGTCCATCAAAATGATAGTCGATGAGTCCGATTGTTTCAGTAAGTATTCAAGCTCGGCCGTACGGTAGTTTGTATTCACCGTCACTAATACGGCACCCATTTTACCTGTGGCAAATTGAGAAGTCAGCCACTCAGGCATGTTCGTGGACCATATGGCAACATGTTCACCGTGTTCAACCCCGAGCTTCATAAACCCTTTGGCAACTTGACGACATAATTCATCGAACTGTTGATACGTATAACGCAATCCTCGGTCAGGATATACGACAGCTTCATGATTCGGTTGGTTACTAGCTACCTCTTCTAGCAATCTACCAACCGTTACATTCATTAACTCCGCCAATTTGTATTCCTCCTTTAAATCTATTTACTTTTACTTTATGATTTGTCTTACGCTTTTACTCTAGCTTTTTCGCCACAACCTAAATTACGTGCGATTACCAGACGTTGAATTTCAGATGTCCCTTCTCCAATTTCCATGAGTTTAGCATCGCGTAACATTCTTTCAACCTCGTACTCACGCATATAACCGTACCCACCGTGGATTTGGATCGCTTGATTACATACTCTTGTCGCCATTTCTGAAGCAAACAATTTAGCGAAAGCACCTTCTTTAGAGAATGGTTTCTCCTGATCTTTTAACCATGCTGCTTTCATTACCATATTTCGTGCAAGTTCAATTTCCATTGCCATATCGGCAAGTTTAAATTGAATTGCTTGGAAGTTAGAAATCGATTGACCGAATTGCTTTCTCTCTTTCGAATATTGCAATGCTTTATCAAAAGCACCTTGAGCTATACCAACGGCTAACGCTGCAATTGAAATACGTCCGCCGTCTAGTGTGTATAAGAATTGCTTAAATCCAGCTTGCGGATCTCCTAAAAGATTTTCAGTTGGAACACGTACATCTTCTAAGATTAACTCAGATGTATTGGAACCACGGACACCCATCTTTTCATAATTGCTATTAATTGTGAAACCAGGTGTACCTGTAGGAACAATGATAGCTGAAATAATATTCTTCCCTCTTGCATCTTTTCCAGTTACTGCAGTAACAATGACTGTTCTTGCAAATCCAGCGTTTGTAATCCAGCACTTTTCACCGTTGATAACGTATTCATTTCCTTCGATAACTGCTCGAGTTTGTGTACCTCCTGCATCTGATCCAGCATTTGGTTCTGTTAAGCCAAACGAACCTAATGCTTCCCCTGAAGCAAGTGGAACAAGGTGATCTTGCTTTTGCTTTTCACTGCCAAAATAATAGATTGGACTCGCACCTAAAGAAACTGCCGCTGCATAGCTTAATCCCGTACTTCCGCAAGCGCGACCAATTTCCTCAACGGCTAATGCATAAGAAATCGTATCTCCGCCTGATCCCCCATACTGTTCTGGGAATGGAATCCCTAGCATGCCTAACTCACCCATTTTTTTAAACGTTTCAATCGGAAATTCAGCCGTTTTATCGACATGCTCTGCTTTTGGAGCTACCTCATTTTGTGCAAAATCCCTTACCATATCACGGATCATTTGTTGTTCTTTCGTTAATTCAAAATTCATAATTATTTCCTCCTAATATATAATCATTTTTTATTTAAATTTAATGTAACTGAGCAATGGTTCAAATTTATCCTAAAAAAAAGAGATTGCTAGAGGATGTTCAAAAAGTCCGGGAAAAATCTCTGGCAGTAGAAGACCTTCGACTAAGCCCCCCCACGTCCTGTGGGAACGTCGAAGTCACCACATCCTGTGGAAGCTCGTTGGTTTGCTGCTGCGTTCCTCACGTATTAATACCATACGCTGTGGTACTCGCAGCTGCACCGCCTCGAACTTCTTGGATCTTTTTGTCCTCCTTTTTGAACACGCCCTGCTAGTTACTTATTGCCATTAGAAACATTATTTTTTAATCAACCTCTTTAATTTGAACACCTCTTAATAAGTTAGTATCTCTCTTTGAAAAAAATACCTATTTTACACCCAACGTTTAATTTTTTTATACGACTTTACTTCGCGGAAACTTTTCTTCCCCTCTTTGTTCATCCCTAAGTAAGACTCACGAACGCCTTCGTTTGAAAGCAACTGGTCGACAGGTCCTTCCATAACAATTCTTCCGTTTTCCATAATGTAACCAAAATCAGCGATTGAAAGTGCTACATTGGCGTTTTGCTCTACTACTAAGATCGATGTACCTTCTTCTTGATTGATTTGCTTAATATTTTGAAAGATCTCTTTTACGAGGAGCGGTGCAATTCCTAAGGAAGGTTCATCCAGTAATAAGATCTTAGGTTTTGCCATAATTCCTCTTCCAATCGCAAGCATTTGTTGTTCCCCACCTGAAAGAAGACCTGATGCCCTGCTTCTAAGTGCTTTTAATTTAGGGAAATAATGATAAACCCTCTCTAAATCATCCGAGATGTTCTTTCGGTCTTTCCTCGTATACGCTCCTGCTAATAAATTTTCTTCAACTGTTAAATGTTTAAATACTCTTCTGCCTTCTATACATTGAAAGACCCCTTGTTTCACGATCTTATCTGGGTCAACCCCACTAATTTTTTCTCCTTCAAACTCTATGTAGCCGTCTGTTATTTGGCCACCTTCATTTTTTAGTAACCCTGAGATTGCTTTTAATGTCGTTGACTTCCCCGCTCCATTACTTCCTAAAAGAGCAACAATTTTTCCATCAGGTACCTCAAGTGACATTCCTTTAATCGCTAAAATAATTTTGTTATATACAACCTCTATATTGTTTAGACGGAGCATCGTTTACCCTCCCTAAAAAATAGATAACGAAACTATAAAAGGATGTTCAAAAAGTCCGGGAAAAATCTCTGGCGGTAGAAGACCTTCGACTAAGAGCCCCACGTCCTGTGGGAACGTCGAAGTCACCACATCCTGTGGAAGCTCGTTGGTTTGCTGTTGCGTTCCTCACGTATTAATAGCATACGCTGCGGTACTCGCAACTGCACCGCCTCGAACTTCTTGGATCTTTTTGTCCTCCTTTTTGAACACGGACTATATGATCTAAACTAGATGTTCGGCTAACTCGCCCACGCCTAGATTTAAACGACAGTCATTGGGACTTAACCTTAGCAAATTATCAAAACACTTTATGGGTTAGAGAGAGGGGACTAAGCGGCAAGTACCCTCTCCCCTTAACCACTAGCGCATATCGCTTACGCCAAAATAGTCTGTAATCATTTCCCACTCACCGTTATTAAGTTGACCTAAACGAATTTGATCTGTACCTGCGTGATTATCTGGAGCGAAAGAAACATTTGCACCTAAACCACCTAGATCAAAGTTGTCGATTGACTCAATTGCTGCACGAATATCTGAGCCAGTCACGTCTCCATCAGTTTCAGCAATTGCAATTCGGATGGCTTCTGCCATGATTGATGCTGTCGCCCATCCTTGAACGAACTTCTGATTAATATCTTCTACGCTTCTACCTTTCGAATCTAAGTACTCAATAATAGGCTCCATTCCTGGAAGATCTTCCGTCGGAAATGCGTGTGTGACGACTCCAATAAATCCATCTAATGCGTCAACCCACTGTTGGTTATCACTTCCACTAGGAACTAAACCTTCTCCAGCTGTCCAGTTTAGACCCATGAATTGTGTATCCCATCCAAGTTGTTTTCCATCACGAACAACATTTCTCGTTTGGTTCCATGTATAGTTGAGAATTGCATAATCAGGAACCTCATTATTTCTTACCCATGATTGAAGTGTTGTCTGTGGATCAGTGTCACCAAGCTCGATTTGGATGTCAGGAACAATTTCAACTACACCTGCTAAATGTTCTTCGGCATAGTTTTTAATATCTTGAATCGGTGACTCACTGAACGGGTGTCCTTCGTGATAAACTAATGCTACTGTTGCAGGAGATGAGCCTTGGTGATTTTCTCCAATCCATTCAAGCATGGCACGTCCTTGATCTGAATAACTGGCTGCAACTAGGAAATTAAACCCGCTCTCACTTCCAGTATCTTTTAAATTTTCAGAATATGAAGCTGAGAAAAATGGGATTTCATCGTTAATGATTTGTTGACGTAAAGCTTCTGTATCTGCTGTTCCCCAACCTAGAACAGCTGCCACTTTATGCCGGTCTCTTAATGATTGATAAACTTGTTGTGCACGACTTGTATCATAAGCATAATCTTCACCCACAAAGTCGATCGTGTAACCATCCACACCGCCATTTGAATTTAAGTATTCGAAGAACGCTCTTTCACCTTCTGCATAAGGTGCTCCTACATCCCCAGTTGCACCGGACTCATCGAAAATCCCGCCTAATTTAATTACTTTTCCTGAGTCATTTGAGTCATTTGATGTATCACTTGATGCTTCATTTCCCCCACAACCTGCGAGCAACCCTAATGCAAGTACAGAAGTTGCAACTGCGGTCATCGTTTTTTTCCAATGACTTTTTTTCATTTGTTTTCCCCCTTAATAGATACATCATTTTATTGGCTGAAGTTCCCTTATGTAAAGAGACTTCGAAATCCCTTTAGAAGCGGGTGCAAACCCTTAGTAAGAAAATGGCCATAACCTAAAGTAGTTTTTAATGTTATTCCAGATGTGTACTAAACCACCAGGTTCAAAAATTAAGAACAATATAATGACTAGACCAAAGACAAATTCACGGAATGAAGAAAGCAGGTGGTACGCATTTGGCATATAAATCGTTAAGAATTCAACCATGAAGCCTAAACCAACTGGAAGAAGTGTAATAAAAATGGCTCCTAAGATCGCTCCAAATACACTTCCTAATCCGCCTACTAAGATCATCGCTAAGTATTGAATTGAAACTTGGATACTATAAAGTTCTACCGTAACAACCATCGTATAGTGAGCAAGAAGTGCACCAGCGATTCCTACGATAAAGGAAGAGATGGCAAATGACATTACTTTGTAACTAAACAAGTTAATTCCCATAATTTGTGCAGCAACGTCTCGGTCTCTTACAGCTAGAAAAGCTCGACCTGTACGGGTACGGAATAGATTAAGAGCATAAATCGTCGTTAAAATTGCAATGATCAAACATAGAAAGTAATAACTGTTATGACTAGAAAATGTATAACCGCCAATAGATGGGCGATTTAATACCATTCCAGCTCCACCACCAGTTAAGCTACTCCAGCGACCGATGATCCAAAGAATAACTACTTGTGCAGCTAAAGTGGCAATGGCCAAATATAACCCTTTTAACCTTAAAGATGGAATTCCGAACAACCCTCCAATTACAGCTGTAATTAATCCAGCAAGAGGCAGTGCAATCCAAAAGCTCCATCCTAGGGTCATTGTTAAAATGGCTGAGGTATAACCACCTACCGCTAAAAATGCACCAACCCCTACAGAAATTTGTCCTGTAAATCCGGTTAGTATATTTAAACCGATTGCACCAATAACAGCGATTGCACAGAGAGTCGCTAAACCAACAACGTAATTAGATGCAACTAGAGGGAACAAAAATAGTAAAATAACGATGATTAACATTCTCAGTTTCATCTGTGGAGTTCGGAATAGCTCCATGTCTCTGCTGTAACTCGTTTTATAGTTCCCACACTCCATAACAAATGGATTTTTCATTTATTCACACCCTTTCTATTCCACCTTTACCAAAGAGGCCATTCGGTTTTAGCATTAAAATAATCGTTACAATGATGAACGGAATTACTTCTTTTAATCCTCCACCAAAGATAGGTTGTAAATATCCCGCTGCTAAGTTTTGAACGATTCCGATAATAAACCCACCAATTATTGCACCTGGAATACTATCTAACCCCCCTAAAATAACAACTGGGAGAACAGCTAGACCAATCGTTGCCATGGAAGCGTTTACACCATTGATGTTACCTAATAAAACTCCACCTACTGCAGCCACTAATGCCGCAATACCCCATGTGATCGCATATACGGACTTAACACTAATGCCCATCGAAAGTGCAGCCATCTGATCATCTGCAACAGCTCGCATTGCAAGACCCATTTTTGAGTATTTGAAGAAGAGTGTAAATATAACAAGTAAAGTCATTACAATAATGAAAGACCATAGGTAAACTGGAGCGATGATTATTTCTCCTATTCGGATAGGCTGTGATGAAAAAATAGGTGGATAAGATTTTGTTTGGTGTCCCCAAATCATATGGACAAGACCAGCCAGTAAACTAGCTAAACCAATCGTGGCCATAATAACTGAAATAACTGGAGCATTTATGAGAGGTCTTAGTACAACTCGTTCAATTGCCATTCCTAGAAGGGCATTGAACACTAGTGTAATAATAAGTGCGATGATAAAAGGGATTTTATATACTGCGACTAGAGTAAGGCAAATATAGGAACCTATTAGAACTAGCTCACCGTTGGCTAAGTTTAATGCATCACTTGCTTTATAGATTAGAACAAATCCTAGAGCTACCAATGCATAAATACTTCCAACGACTACACCAGTAATGAGTAGTTGTAAGAAAAAACTCATCGATTAAGCCACCTCCTTGTTCGTATCTAAATCAATAACTTCTAAGTTTCCGTTATTGTATGTTAGACTGACTTGACCGTTTGATGAGTATAAGCCTTCTAGAAGAGATTGATACTTGTCTTCTAAATAACTGCGGCGTATTTTTTGTGTACGTGTTAACTCACCATCATCAGCGTCAAGTTCTTTATTGAAGATGACTATTTTTTTAATTCTCGTTTCACTCTTAATATCCTTCATAATCGTAGCAACTTCTTTTTCAATTAAATGAAGGACTTCTTTTTTCGTTGATAGATCTGCAAATGTTGTATAAACAATTTGATTTTTCTCAGCCCAACGTCCTACATTAGCCATATCAATGTTTATCATTGAAACTAAGTAAGGTTTATCCTTTCCGTAGACGAGTGCTTCTTTTATAAAACGACTATTTTTTAATTTGTTCTCAAAATAACTTGGGGCAATCGTTTCACCATTTTGTGTAGTAAAGATGCTGTTCGCTTGTTCTTTTATGTGTAGATGACCTTTGTCATCTATGTGACCATAATCTCCTAATGACACCCAGCCACCGGATACAGGAGCAGGCTCATTACTTTCTTTATAATAGCCGATAAATTGACTTGGACTTTTGATAAGGACTTCATTTTCACTAGAGATTTTCACTTCCGTATTGGGCAGCGGTAAACCGACACTCGATTGATTAAGATCACCATCTCTTTGAACAAATGAAATACCACAAACTTCTGTTGCCCCGTAACATTGTTTCAAATTAATTCCTAATGAGTGAAAGAAGTGGATGGCTTCTTCTCCTAATGGAGCCCCATTATTGTACGCTCGCTTGATACGTGATAAACCAAGATGATCACGGATGGCACTGAATACGAGAAAATCACCTATACCATACATGATTTTGGTTGATAATGATATCGGTTGTTGGTTTAATTTTGCATTTGCCATTTTATCGCCAAATGGTTTGAAAAAGTTATAGACTTTTCGCTTAAACCAAGTAGCCCCATCAATTCTTAACTTAAATCTAGAAATAATATTTTCATAGGTTCTTGGTGGGGCAAAAAGTGAATGCGGACCAATTTCTCTTAAATCAGTAAGTACAGTTGTCGGTTGTTCTGGGAAATTAATAGAAATTCCTTTACACAGAGACATCGTAACACTCATTACTTGTTCACCAATCCAAGCAAGTGGTAAAAAAGATAAGTAGTCATCTTTTTCAGCTACAGGATCAATTTCAGCTAAACTTTGTGCTGCTGATAGTAGATTGTTATGGGTTAACATTACGCCTTTTGGATCACCGGTTGAACCTGCTGTATAGGATATAATAGCCACGTCATCGCCGATTACTTGCTCAGCTTTTTTGTAAAAGAAATCCGGATTCTTTTGAGCGAATGCCTCTCCTGATTTTTGTAAGTCCCTCATATAAAGAAGTTTTTCATTCTTATACGTCCTTAAACTCTTATCATTGTAGTAAATAATCTTTTCTACATTAGGAATTAATTCTTCAATCTCAAGCAGTTTGTCAACTTGCTCTTGATCTTCTGCAACAACAATCTTAGCCTCACAATGATTTAAATAATATATTAGTTCATCGCCTGTTGCTTCTTGGTAAATACCAATAACAATCGCACCTAAGCATTGTGCTGCCAGTTGAGAATATAGCCATTGTGCTCGATTATCACCTAGAATAGCAACCCTATCACCTTTTTTAACATCTAACTCAGAAGCAAACCCTAAACTTAATGTACGGACGTTTTCTAAGTAATCGGCCCACGATATTTCATTCCAAATGCCAAGTTCTTTTTGCCTTAAAGCCACTTGGTTGCCCATCTTTGTACCGCGTTCAATTAAAAGATGAGGTAACGTTTTTTCTCTTGACATAGCTATCAGATCCTCCTTTCTTAAATAGCTTCCTCACCAATGTAAGCTTTAATTACTTCGGCGTTATTTTGAATCTCTGCAGGTGTACCAAACCCAATTTGCTTTCCGAAATCTAAAACAGCGATGGAGTCTGATAAGTCCATAACAACACCTAGGTCATGTTCAATGAGGACAACTGTAATATTTTTCAATTCATGCATATCTAAAATAAATCTTGACATATCTTCTTTTTCCGAAGAATTCATACCCGCCATCGGCTCATCTAGTAGGATTAATTCTGGCTCTAAAGCTAAAGCTCTTCCTACTTCTACTCTTTTTTGAAGTCCATAAGAGAGTGTGCCAACCGGTGTATGCCGATAGTCTTGCAATTGAAGAAAGTCGATTACTTCTTCAACGGCCCTTCGATGCTCCACTTCCTCTTTTTGTGCTGATCCCCAATATAGTCCACCCTTTAAGAGTCCTGATTTCATTAAAGTGTGTCTACCCAACTTTAAATTATCAAGTACTGACATATGAGCAAAAAGGGCAATATTTTGGAAAGCTCTAGCAATTCCTAACGTCGTTCTTTTATAAGGCTTCATATTTAGTATTTCTTGGCCTTTAAAGCGAATTGAACCATTTGAAGGACGGTATAAGCCACTAATGCAATTTAGCATACTTGTTTTCCCCGCACCGTTTGGCCCTATCAGTGAAAATATCTCACCTTCTTTAATATGGTAGCTTACATCGTTCAATGCTTTTACACCACCAAATTGAAGTGAAACATTTTCAACCTCCAATATAGCTCCCATGCATTTTCCCCCTTTTCCTCATGATTTTGGTATTTTTGTAAGCGCTATCATGATTATAAAGATGAGCATGTGTTCATGTCAACATAAAATTTATAATTTTGGGAAAATTCTAAATTAGGTGTTTCTCTTTGTGATAATAAAACTATTACAAGAAAATTTTTAACTCCTACTTAATGGCATTAATAAAATACTACTCCTTTATTTATGTAGGCCTTCCATAAAAATTTCTGCAAAAGTAGAGTTTATCGTTGTTATTTCAATCAAGTAGGAACAGGATAGTTAAGTAAAAATATTATTGAGCCTATTTATTTTTTCTCCATTGCAGATATGGTTTGAAGTTACTACCTTGTACCGTATATGTATTTTAGTTTCAGTGTTTTTTGTCAAACAGTGTCGAATTCTTCTAAATACTATGTTATATTAGTAACACTATTTTATCTTTAGCGGTTTAAAGGGGGGAAATTTTTTGAGTAATCATTTAGGAAATCAACCTAGAGAGCAATGGGCATCACGACTCGGCTTTATTTTAGCAGCAATGGGCTCAGCCGTAGGATTAGGTAATATTTGGAGATTTTCTTATGTGACTGGAGAAAATGGAGGAGCTGCCTTTTTAATTATATATTTTCTTTGTATATTATTTATTGGTCTCCCGATTATGATGGCTGAATTTACAATTGGACGGCGTGCACAGAGTGATGTAGTCGGTTCATTTCAGACACTCGCACCGAAAAAGCCGTGGGTCATTGGTGGATTTTTAGGAGTAGCTTCCGCATTTATCATTCTTTCTTTTTACGGTGTGATCGCGGGTTGGACTTTATATTATTTTATTAACTATTTAACAGGAGCGTTGTGGAGTGCTCCACCTGAAGGATACGGGGCCTATTTTGAAACCTTTATTACGCACTCTACCCATCCAATTTTATGGCAATTTATCTTTATGGCCTTAACGATTGGAGTTGTACTAATTGGTGTTAAGAATGGAATTGAAAAAACAAATAAATTGTTAATGCCGATTTTAGCCATCTTGTTACTCGTTTTGGCAAGTTATAGTTTAACATTAGGAGGCGCTAAAGAAGGGCTAGCCTTCCTATTCTCACCAGATTGGGCTGCTTTTAGAGAACCAGAAGTTTATTTAGCTGCCTTAGGTCAAGCGTTCTTCTCTTTAAGCCTAGGAATGGGTGCTCTTATCACTTATGGAAGCTACTTGTCAAAAGAAGAAAAACTACCAGGTGCAGCATATAGTGTTGCTTCACTTGATACTGTATTTGCTGTCGTTGCTGGTATTATGATTTTCCCGGCTGTGTTCGCTTTCGGTATTGAACCAGGATATGGAGCTGGACTTGCCTTTGTCACACTTCCTGATATATTTGACAGTATCGCTTACGGAGGGTTGGTAGGCTTAGCATTCTTTTTCTTATTAGCAGCAGCTGGACTTTCATCGGCTGTTTCACTACTAGAAGTTGCGGTTGCTTACTTCATTAGAAAGTTTGGGTGGACTCGTAAGTTTACTGCCATAGCAATTGGATCTATAATTTTCTTGCTTGGGATCCCTTCATCTTTAGGTCTAGGTGTTTGGTCACATATAACAATTTTTAATCGAGACATTTTAGACAGTATGGATTTTCTTGCATCAAACATTTTCCTTCCACTCGGTGGTTTAATCATTGCCACATTTGTTGGATGGGGTTGGAACAAATCTGAAGCGATGAAAGAATCTGACTTTGGTGATACATTCACCGGTCACATTTGGATCTTTATTCTACGATTTATTGCACCAATCTTGATCTTACTCGTTTTCTTAAGTGCAATTGGTCTATTTAATTAACCTACAGGATAAAAAAGCGTGTATGTGGCATACCTGCCCTGCACGCTTTTTTATTCAAGTTGTAGAGTAACGGTAAAAGTAGTGGATTCTTCATTAGAAATACAGGATATTTCTCCGTTATGCTTTTCCATAATTTTTTTACTTACATATAAACCAATACCTGTACCCATTTCTTTCGTCGTGAAAAACGGTTCAAAAATCGTCTTTTGGACATGTTCCGGTATAGCTGGTCCATTATTCGTAACTGTAATTTCTATCTTTCGATCCGGTGAAGTATTTGATTTGATGACAATTTCTTTTTTTCCACTATTGTCTTTTAAAGCATCGATAGAGTTCATGATCAAATTAATAAAAACTTGACGAATCTCTTCTCGAAATCCTTTAACTATCTTGTCTTCACCTATATCAGTAGTAACGATAACATCACCGTCAGCTATACTCGGATAAACAAACTCAATGATTTCGTCAATGAGTTGCTTCATTTCAAAATTTTCTCTTTGATGATGAGAAGTTGTTTCCCTTCTTGAAGCTACTAGAAATTGTGATATTCGAAAATTTAACTGCTCTAATTCATGCGTGATAATATCAATATATTTGATGTTTTGATCTTCTTCTTTTAGTAACTTTACAAAGCCCATTACAGCAGTTAACGGATTTCGAAATTCATGTACAAAACTAGATGACATTTGGCCTAATAGTGTTAAACGATCTTTATGTGATTGCTCTATAAATAAACTCTTATCTTGTAGCTGAATATCTTTTAGCTCCGTATATTTATAGACTGCATGATAGATGAACTGATCAAAACAAAAGTTAATTTTATTAATAACCGGTTGCATACTTTTCAGTGAAAGGTCAATTTCTTCTAGTGATTGGAAAATAATACTTCTCCCAATGTTAACGTTGTAAATAAATTCACTAATGTTTACGTCTGCTGCAACTCTTTCAATAGCAACCTTATAGGCTAGATTTTGGACGAATTCATCTTGGTAAGGATTTTTCAAACAGTAAATTAGGAGCTCAAACATTGCTTGACCATTACCCTCAACATTAACTGTAAATGGATCAGCATCAGATATACGCACATTTTTCCTCCAGTTAGAAAGAAAGCTTTCAGCATTTGTCTCTAAATATTGACAAAATTTATCTTCTACCTCTACCATCATTTATTCCCCTTTATACCTATTAGAATATCTCTACCTCTTACTATACAAAAGATTTGATAATACGACAATTATTTTCGAAATAGTTCGTCTTTTTTCTAGTGACCATTCTAAATTTTAATAAGGCAGAAAGGTAAACCCTCCTGCCTTTGTAATTACTATTTAAATTTCACCGCTGTCCCGTACACCAAAATCTCAGATGAACCTTCCATAATAGAAGAAGTTGTATAACGGACATTTACAATCGCATCAGCTCCGAGTGCTTCTGCTTCACGAATCATTTCCTGTTCTGCGTAATTTCTAGCATCAATAAACATCTCTTCATACTCTTTCATTCTTCCACCAACTATATTTCGCAAACCACCCATTATGTCTTTCCCAATATGTCGTGCTTGTACGGTATTTCCCTTTACAACCCCAAGGGAAATTTCTATTTCTTTACCTACGACCTGCTCCGTATTAACAACTAGCATAAGATATGTATCCTCCTTTCACTTGTTATTAATGAACACTACAGTTTATCGTACGACTTCCTTTAAGGAAGTATGCTGTTTAATAACATCTGTTAATATCTTCATTCCTGCTTCTAATTTTTCAGGTGTCGAATGTGTATAGTTTAACCGCAGTGCATTTTTCTTTCCTTTTCCAACGTAAAAAGGAGCTCCCGGTACATAAGCCACACCTTTTTCAACCGCTACTTTCAATAGCTCAGTCGTATCAATGGACTCATCTAATTCAATCCAAAAAAACATTCCTCCTTTTGGAACTACATAAGACATACCAGGAAGATTCGCTTTCTCTAGCTCATGCAACATAATGTTCATTCTGGAATGGTATACTTCAATTAAATTACGAATATGTCCATCTAAGTCATAGTTCGTACATAAATGGTATAGAGCTTGCTGTGACAAAGAGTTAGAATGTAAGTCATTCGCCTGTTTGGCCTGAGACATAATTCTAATAATTTGGTGAGGACCAGCAATCCATCCCGTTCTTAACGCTGGAACAGCCGTTTTAGAAAATGTACTCGTATACAATACATGAGTTCCTTCTTTATCAAATGAAGCGATGGGATAATAAGTTTCATCTTTATCAAACTGAATATCTCCATACGGATCGTCCTCAAAAATAATGACATGGTATTTTTGTGCAAGTTTCAAAACCATTTTCCTACGCTCGTTTGACCATACTTTACCTGCAGGATTTGAAAAAGTAGGTACGACATAAATACATTTCGGTTTATACTTCTTTATTTTTGTCACTAGATCAGCTTCAATCATTCCGTGTTCATCTGAGTCAACGGGAATGACTTTCGCTTCATACGATTCAAAAACTTGAAGCGCGGCTAAGTACGTTGGATTTTCAGTTAAAATGATGTCTCCTGGATTGAATGTAACTCTAGAAAACAAATCGATCGCCTGTTGGGAACCTGTTGTCAGCAAAATTTCATCGGTATTATAGGAAGTAATATCTTTCCTACTCATACGGTCAATTAATAAGTCACGCAGTGGAAGAAAGCCTTCTGTTTCTATATATTGCAATGACTTTTTCCCAGATTTGAACGTCTCTTCAAAAGCATCCCGAATCCCTTCAAGTGGAAATAAATCATCGTCTGGAAGACCTCCAGCAAACGAAATAACATTACCTTTAGAAACGACCTTTAATATATCACGGACAGCCGAAGATTGAAGATGGCGTACTCGTTTTGCAAATGCATACTTCATGATATACACCCCTGTTTTTTTCCGAATTTTTAATAAATATACCTCATTAAAAAAGATTGTCAATAATTATAGGGAAAATTCAAATAATTTTTAAAAAGATTGTGCTAAAAGATATGGAAGTGACAAAATGAGGATGCAGATGTAAAGGAAAGGCTCAACAAATGACAACTAGAAAAGGCAGTTCTCCATTGCGGAGTGCTGCCTCTTTGAATTTCATTACTTATAATAAAGGGAGCGTAACAGTAAACGTCGTACCTTGATTTTCTTTACTATTCACAAATACTTTTCCATTATGATTTTCTATGATCCCAAATGAAATCATCAGTCCCAACCCAGTTCCATTTTCTTTTGTTGAGAAAAACGGTCGTCCGATAGATGCAAGCTTCTCTTCTGGGATACCCACTCCTTGGTCTTTTACGCGAATGATAACTTGTTCACTTTCACGTTCGACCTCTAGTGAGATTTCACCGCCGGTCGGCATCGCATCAATGGCATTTTTAATCAGGTTAATAAATACTTGTTTTAACTGATTATCATCACAAAAGACTAAAATTTCTTCAGTTTGATAAAGACAGTTAATTTGTACATTTTGAATATTACATTGTGGTTGTAGAATAGCTACCACTTGATCTAAGACACCAATAATATTCTTTTCGCATAATGTGGTTGCATTTGGTTTGGCTAACAATAACAATTCATTAAGAATTAATTCGATGCGATTAAATTCTTCATTCATTATTTTGTAATATAATTGTTTATCAGGTTCACCGGACTGTATAAGTTGCAAGAAACCTTTTAAAGAAGTTAAAGGATTTCGTATTTCATGGGCAATCCCTGCTGCCATTTGGCCAACTAAGGAGAGTTTTTCTGACTTTTGCAAGATTTCCTTCGTTTTCTTAACTTCGGTAATATCTCTGAAAGTTATAACCGAACCTATATATTCACCATTTTCTATGATTGGATTAGTCGTATATTCGACGTCAAAACTCGTCCCATCTTTTCTCCAAAATAGATCATCAGTGATATGTATACTCTCACCATCTTTAAGTGCCTTGAACACGGGACAACATGTTACAGAAACTTTATTGCCTTGTTTATTTGTATGGTGTATAAGATCATGCAAATTTTGAGTATTTAAATCATTTTCACCAAAACCTACCATTTCTTCGGCTGCTTTATTCCAAAAAATAACATTCGCATCTAGATCAATACCATAAATTCCATCAGAAATAGAATCTAAAATTAGTTGATGAATTTGATTAAGCTTTTTAATCTCTTTCTCTTTTTCTATTTGTTTACTAATATCATAAATATCTACAAGATAATGAGATGTATGTTTACTTCCTTCAGTTATTTTAAGTAATGAGAAATGTAAGGCAACCCATAGCTCTTTACCGTTTTTATGAATAAATCGTTGATCAATAATAATTTTTCCTTCTATATTAGGGGGTTGTTTTGTAAATAAATAATTAGTCTTCGAAATATCTTCAAGATGAGATAATTGTGATAGTGTTAGCTGTTGTAACTCGGGTTTAGAGTAACCTAAAATAGTACATAGCGTACTATTAACTAAATGAAACTTTCCATCTAACGTAACAATTGCTTTACCATTAGAGGCATACTCAAAAGCATTTTGATACAATGCCTGTTCTACTTGATTATTCGAAAGTTTAAACACATTAGTATCCTCCGCAAAAAAAAATAAATAACTAGTATAGATGTTACTTATATTTTATCTTAAATTGATAATTTTTGTAAGATTTAATAAATAAGTCACATTATTTTTCTCATTACTTTCAAATTGAAACTGGAATAGTCTTTAATTTATTAGAAAATGAAAATTTACAGCCCTAGACCTTTTCTTAAAAAAAGGATATAACAATGAAACTAAAGATGACATTGCAAACAGCTCTATTCACATAACTTCTTCATTAGATGCTTAAAAGCATAAACAATAGCAAGGTTCTTCCGGCTTTACTAGTCGATATCTTAATGTATAAAAAAACCTGCACTTAACCGTACAGGCTTTACAAAATTAAATTTGGTTTATCTGAAACTATCAATCTCTCTATAAATATTTTCGATGCATTTTCTTCCCATCGTACGTAAAAACAATTTTCTTTTCATTAATAACAGTTTCCATATGAGTGGAACGGCCCCATAACTGGTGAATATAGGGCATAACCTTCTCCAAATACCCTACGTCTAATTCCGTACCTTCGTAATGGTGAGTAATATACAATTCCCCATTTTTTAAATAGTCACCGTCCGTCACTGTTAAATACGGGAATCCCCCATTTACTCGGGATTGAACGAGTTGATCACGAATATTTTCCCACTCTTTATCAACGACCTTATAATCTGAGCCTTGCTTTTGGAATAGGAATAAGTCTTCACGATTAACAAGGTCCTTCGTCAAGTAATTTCGAATAAACGAAATATCGGACTCTATTTCTCGTACTTCATAGATTTTCTCTCTACCGCTGCCAGGTTTCACACCTTGTCGTTCTTTCATATCCTTCGTTGGATTGTTATATCTCTCTTCAATATCTTCAAAAATTTTAAGACCGAGATAATATGGATTGATGCTCGTCTTTGATGGTTGAACCACACCGGAGTTTAACTTAGCATATTCGATGGCTTCATCGGTTGTTAGTGAAAGTTCACGCATAATTCGTATATGCCAGTACGACGCCCAACCTTCATTCATGATTTTTGTTTCTAGTTGCGGCCAGAAATAAAGCATTTCTTCACGCATCATTGTAAGGATATCTCTTTGCCACGGCTCAAGTTCACGGCTATATTCTTCAATAAATAACAATAAATCCTTTTCTGGTTTTGGCGGGAATTTTTTCTTCTTTTTCTTTTTAGGTTCAGCTGGTTTGTTACTGCCTAGGTCCCACAAATCATCATATGGTGAAGTTGACTTCGGGACTTCTTCTTCCTCTTCTTCCATCGACCAAGCTAATTTAGAACGTAAAATACTGGGGTCAATATGTTCTTGAATCGCTAATATCGCATCTAAGAATTTCTCAACTTCTTCCCTGCCATGGATCATTTCATAACGATAAATTCTTTCAGCGGTCGCACTCATACTCTCTACCATATCTCGTCTCGTGTTGGAAAAACGGACATTGTTCTTAAAAAAATCACAATGGGCCAAAACGTGGGCAACGATCAGCTTATTTTGGATGAGTGTGTTGGAGTCGAGTAAAAAGGCATAACAAGGGTCTGAATTAATGACCAACTCATAAATTTTACTTAAACCTAAATCATATTGCAGCTTCATTTTGTGGAATTGTTTTCCGAAACTCCAGTGGGAAAATCTCGTTGGCATCCCGTAAGCACCAAACGTATAAATAATATCTGCAGGACAAACTTCATATCGCATTGGGAAGAAATCTAAGCCAAACCCTTGAGCAATCTCAGTGATTTCCTCAATTGCATATTCTAACTCTTTCTGTTCATGCGGTAACATAGACGACCCTCCTCTAGTCTTCCGGTTATAACAATTTATGAGAAAAACAAGCAAATGATGACCTTTTTATGGTGCCAGGTACCCTAAAGAGGTACCTGGCACCTTTAATTCTTTACATCTTTAATGCAGTGCATCAAAAAGAGCAGCAACCATAATTTTAGGTTGTTGCTCTTTTGTCTGTATTACTGTCTGTTATTGATTAAGATGCGCAACACGTTATGTTGCAACAAGGTTTTTGTACCTCTATTTTTCTTCTCTTTGCAAAAAAACTTACTAATCGTTTAAATACAGTGACCTTTTTTTTCTCATTACCACTAACTTTACGATGAACTTCATTAAAGTTTTTCTTAATAACCTCTTGCTTATATTGAATAGTAGCCCGATATGCCAGTTCATTTATCATGATTTAACAACCTCCCTTCACGAGCAACATGTATTCGGTTCAGTTTCTCTTTCTGCATCTTCCCACGTGTAAAAGAATTCCCACTCATTTCCGTCTGGGTCAGAAATCCAAAATTTATCTTGTCTTGCATAGCAACAAACGGTGTTTGTTTCTTCTCTTGTTTCATTTCCATGATCAGTCATACGATCTCTATGCCTATCAATATCTTCTAGTTGGTCTACTTGGATACCAAAATGATTAATTTGATTTCCCTCGACGGTCGCCTGTACATTTAACGTAAAGTTTAATGAAAGATCAGGGATTAAATACTTCGCATAATTCTCTTTTATTTTAACTGGCTGTGCTCCAAAAAGCTTTGAGTAAAAATCAATGGACATACCTAAATTTGTTACATTTAAACCCACGTGAATGTTCATTCCAATCTCTCCTTTGATCAAAAAAAGTTGATATTTAAAACAAAAAAAATTGATTTATAAATGATCAAGACTGAATGAAAACAATCAGCCTCGAAACAAACAACATAATTGTTCGGATAGAAGATGGTTCACCTGTTCATCATTTAACATATAATAACTCCAAGTCCCTTTTGTTTCTTTCTTAATTAAACCAGCACTTAAAAGAATTTTTAAATGATAAGAGATTTTTGATTGTGGCATCTGAAAGATCTCACATAAGTCACATACACAAACTTTTCCCCGCTGTGTCAACTCATACATAATTTCAAGCCGTTTTTTATCGGCCAACGCTTTAAACTTACTTTCATATTCCTCAAACGTCTTATTTAAGTTAACGTCTATTAGTGGAATTTCTTTCATTCATGTTCACCACCAAATATTGTCATCTTGTTAATCCTATTTTATACCGATCTTCTTCTTTTGACAACAAATATATCAATTTTTTTTGATTTAAGTTTTCGACATTGTTTTCAGTTTTTATAACAGATATACAAAAAAGCATGAGGGTGGACTTATTACAATCCACCCTCACACATTACGCTTGCTTCAAAAGATCATTAATTTTACTCATTAAGTCTTGCTTTAGTTCTGATAACCAAGTTTGGCTTTCAACAAGGGTTGGTCTTTTCACACTAAAATAGAATTTAATTTTTGGTTCTGTACCCGATGGTCGCATACAAACCCAAGAACCATCTTCTAGCGTATACTTTAAAACATTTGAAACTGGCAGTGTCAATGCTTCTTTACGATTTTCTACTAGGAAGGACCGTTCCTGTGAGTGATAATCTTCAGCTACAGTAACCTTCATTCCGCCAATTTCATGAAGCGGATTTGCTCTAAAATGAGCGAGGATCGACTGGATTTGTTCCACTCCCGCTTTTCCTTTGAGCGTTAGTGATTCTAATCCTTCTTGATAAAAACCATATTTAGAGAATACTTCCATTAAACCGTCGTACAAACTCATTCCACGAGACTTGTAGTATGTTGCCATTTCTGCTGCTAACAAACAAGCTTGAACGGCGTCTTTATCACGAACAAAGTCTCCAACCAAATAACCGTAGCTCTCTTCATAACCGAATAAGAAGGTTTTAGATCCTGTTTCTTCATATTCCTTTATTTTTTCACCGATAAATTTAAAGCCTGTCAGTGTATCGACTGCTTCAAGCCCATATTGTTCTGCAATTACTCTACCTAATTCAGAAGTAACAATTGTCTTTAGAACTACTCCATTTTCAGGGATCTTTCCTTGTTCTTTTCTTTGTGAAAGAATATATTCCAGCATTAATGCACCTGTTTGATTCCCTGTCAGTACAACATATTCACCTTGTTCATTTCTTGCAGCAATCCCTACTCGGTCAGCATCAGGGTCTGTTGCAATTAGCACATCAGCATCGTGTTTATTGCCATATTTAATAGCAAGTTCAAAAGCTGCATGCTCCTCTGGATTTGGTGATTTAACCGTTGAAAAATTCGGGTCAGGCAGTTCCTGTTCTTTTACAACTACTACATTTTTAAAACCAGATGTTTCAAGTACACGACGAACTGGAATATTTGCTGTACCGTGCAATGGTGTAAACACAATGTTTACATTATTTCCTTTCTCAACCACCATCTCAGGATTAACAATAATCGTTTGAAGCTCGTCATTATAAGCCAAATCGATTTCTTCACCAATCACTTTTAAAAGTTGAGCTGCTTTTAACTCGTTTTCATCTGCTACTTCTATTAATAATTCATCTTCGACCTCATTAACCTTTTCGATGAGAGTATTCGCAGGACCCGGTGGAAGTTGGCAACCATCTGGACCATAAACTTTATAACCATTATATTCTGGCGGGTTATGACTCGCGGTAATTACAATTCCTCCAAATGCTTTTAAAGTTCGAACAGCAAATGATAATTCTGGAGTAGGACGTAAATCACGGAATAAATACGTTTGAATCCCGTGCTTTCCAAGCGTTAACGCTGCTTCTTTAGCAAATTCAGGTGATTTGTGCCTGCAGTCATAAGCAATAACAACACCTTGCTTTTTTGCATCTTCTCCAAACTCAGAAATATATTGAGCAAAACCTTCAGAGGCTTTACGAATTGTATATGTATTCATCCGGTTAGGTCCAGGGCCAATTTCTCCTCTCATTCCCCCTGTACCAAACTCTAGTCCTTTATAAAAGCAATCTTCTAGGCGAACATCATCATTCTTTAAAGCCTCCAATGCCTCTTTTAATTCTGCTTCTAAGCCACCAAAACCTACCCATCTACTATAAGCTTGTTTCCACACCATAGTATCCTCCTTATCCTCTACAAAACCTTACTTAATTAATAGTAAACACTTATTTATTTCCCTAAATACTTTACCATTCCTGCCAACACATTGCTAATTTTATGTAAAAAATAAAGACATAACTTCCCTACATATTACAAAATAAGATAAGTATTAGACACATGTCATCGTTCGGTATGTTCTATTGATGGAATGTATATTTCAAAAGACCATAATGTAAGTGGCAGTCACATAGTAAAAAAGCCAGAAAAAAATTTTTTTCTAGCCTTTTCTTTACCATATGTACCATTAAAAACAACCTAATATTTCCACAAAAATTCCCTCGAAGTAGTCACTGCCACTGCACCGGCCTTGATTGCATGATCAACTTCCTCTTTTTTTCGGATAAGTCCACCTGCTATAATTGGTATTTTGGTTTCTTCAAAAACTTCAGTTATAATATGCGGCATTACACCTGGAAGGACCTCAATAAAATCAGGTTTTGTTACTCCTAATAATTTATAACTCGTTTCAAGTGCAATACTGTCTAGTAAAAATAATCGTTGAATTGCAATTAACCCACTCTTTTTTGCTGATAGTACCACACTTTTCCTCGTTGAAATTAAGCCTGCAGGCCGAATGTCCTGACATAAAAATTGGGCAGCATATTCATCATTTTTAAGTCCTTGAACTAAATCCGCATGCAAAAGCAATTGTTTATTTTTAGTTTTGGCCAATCGGTTCAGACTCCTCAACTGACCAATATGACTATTTAATAAAATAATATATGTGAACTGACTTTCTAACAATTTCTCTAATTGTTTAATATCTCTTGCAGCCGGTAAGATTTTTTGTCCATTAAAACTTTCCATCACATGTCATCCTCCTCTAATACGTCATTTAAGCAGTAGATGTTCTGCTTGTCAATAACGTATGAACAGTTAATCTAACTGTTGTTGAATAGTAGGAGGAAGTGGTTGTTCTAAATGAAAGTGGTCTTTTGGGTCACGAAAATCATTGGACATAACCTTACCATCCGATTGAAGTAAAAACTGGTTGATGTATGTCTCACTACCGCGCTTTGCCTCTAACCAACCAATCCACGTTCCACCCATAGACAATAAGATTTCAACTTCATATAAGCCATTCTCCACATGACGCATCGGCTTCTTTATATAATGAACCATTTCTGGCATGTCTAATATTACTTTAACATTAGCATTCTTTATTGGATTTCCTTCCTCATCGTACAGAAAAATATGAAGATCATTCGTGGCCCCTGCTGAAATAATATTTTCACTTCCGACAACTTCCATGTACCAATCCGTAACAAGATTTTCACGAAACAAGAGAGCATAACTTAGTAATCCTGTAATAATTAAAAAAGACATAGCTATAAAGATGGTCATAACAGATCGTTTTACAACTACTTTTTCTAAATTCAAATTGCTCATCCTTTCTCTCATCACAGCTTTTCCAACGAAAG
The DNA here is from genome assembly GCF_057473385.1 of Alkalihalobacterium sp. TH-98. Classification (NCBI taxonomy): domain Bacteria; kingdom Bacillati; phylum Bacillota; class Bacilli; order Caryophanales; family Bacillaceae; genus Alkalihalobacterium; species Alkalihalobacterium sp. TH-98. The sequence continues at coordinate 72,948 of NZ_JBYCKM010000014.1, forward strand.
AATGAATTAAACTCATAATGGTAAATCATTTCGTTTCTATGCATTTATGCAATTACAACCCAGACGTATAAGGCAAACACTTCTCGTGATATGTTCACATTCAACTAGCATCAAAAACCTGATCCACCCTACAGAAAAAAAGACCGTTCGAAAAGATCTTATTGATCCATTTGAACGGCCTCTCTTCACAATCATTTATTTTCCTTCTAGTTTGTAATTAATCTCATATAGATCTTTTCTTCGATCACGTAATTGATTTACACTCCCGCTACGTCTGTGTCGACGCAATATTTCAAGATCAACATCCCCAACAACTACGGTGTCTATATTAGGGTGACATTCACCAACAATAGCATCGCGTGGAAATTCAAAGTCAGAAGGTGTGAAAATTCCTGATTGAGCATATTGGATATCCATATTTTCAACTTGTGGAAGGTTGCCAACTGTACCCGAAATAACAGTATAAACTTCGTTTTCAATCGCACGTGCTTGCGCACAATAACGAACTCTTAAATAGCCTTGTCGTTCATCTGTACAAAATGGCGTAAAGATTATATTTGCTCCTTTATCTACAGCGATTCGTCCGAGTTCTGGGAACTCTACGTCATAACAAATTTGAATAGCTATCTTCCCACAGTCGGTATCAAAAACTTTGATTTCATCACCTGGACTGATCCCCCACCACTTACGTTCATTTGGAGTGATATGAATTTTATATTGCTTTTCAATCGTTCCATCTCTTCTGAACAAGTAGGCAATATTATAAATTTTATTTTCTTCCTCCACAAAGTGGGAACCACCAATGATATTAACATTGTACTTTACAGCTAAATTGGTAAACAATTTTATATAGTCTTCTGTATATTCAGTTAAGCGTCTGATCGCTTGACTCGGACTTTTTTCAGGTAGGAATGATAACAGCTGGGTGGTAAAAATCTCAGGGAACACTGCAAAATCAGATCCATAACCTGCAGCTACATCCGTGTAGTATTCACATTGCGTAGCAAACTCTTCAAATGAATCTATTCTTTTCATCATATATTGGATAGTCGTTATCCGCACAGGAAACGACGTTCTAAAATGCCTTTTACTCTTCGGTTGAAAATCGATGTTATTCCATTCCATTAACGTCGCATATCTCATCGATGCCTTATCATCTTGTAAATAATTCGGATTAATTCGTTTAAGTGTAAATCCATTCATCACTTGGAAAGTTAGAACTGGATCATAAATATTATGTAACATCACTTGTTCGACATACTCACGAGGCGTATATTTCGTTGCGTGTTTATAATAATTAGGAATTCTCCCGCCAATAATCATACTTTTCAAATTAAGGCTTCTTGCTAATTCTTTTCTTGCCTCATACAGCCTTTTTCCAATTTTCATTCTTCGATAATCTGGATGCACCATAACCTCAATACCGTATAAGTTATACCCATCAGGATTATGGTTCGTTATATATCCCTTATCCGTAATTTCATCCCACGTATGCTGATCATCGTATTCATCAAAATTGATTACTAAACTCGAACATGAACCTATAATTTTCCCATCATATTCTACAACAAACTGTCCTTCAGGAAAAACACGAATATGGCTTTCTAAGTGTTCAATTTCCCACGGTTCCATATTAGGAAAACAAAGTTTCTGTAGTGCCATAATTTCATTAAAATCTTTTCTCTTGATATTTCTAATTTCTATCTTTTTCTCAAATTTTGAAACATCTATTTTTGTCATGCCTACAACTCCTTTTTTCCTAATCAACTATATTATGAAGTGTACCCTTAACCAGGCCCTTTCAACAACTAATAACAACCTATCCCCTATAATATGAACAATTAAACAAAATCATCTTCTTCGAGTATTTAAGTTTACTTACGTTTGTTAGTTAACGTCCTTTCTCCTACTCCTGGTTCGGACTTATAATCCTCAGATAATAAGCGGGATTATTAATAATACATTAAGGATTTCTCCTAGTTTTTTCTTCTACCGCTCATCATTCCGCTCTTTTCGTTCACGCTTTCTCCTAGTTTTTCCCTCCACCGCTCATCATTCCGCTCTTTCCGTTCACGCTTTCTCCTAATTTTCCCCTCCACCGCTCATCATTCCACTCTTTTCGTTCACGCTTTCTCCTAGTATCTTCCTCCACCGCTCATCATTCCGCTCTTTTCGTTCACGCTTTCTCCTAATTTTTCCCTCCACCGCTCATCATTCCGCTCTTTTCGTTCACGCTTTCTCCTAGTTTTTCCCTCCACCGCTCATCATTCCGTGCTTTTCGTTCATGCTTTCTCCTAGTTTTTTCCTCTTCCACTCACTAAGCCACGCTTTTCGTTCACGCTTTCTCCTAGCTTTTCCCTCCAGCGCACACCATTCCAGTCAAAATAAACAATCGGCTGGCCTATACAAGCAAATAAAGCCATAGCAAAACAAAAACACAAGTAGCAGAAAAAAGTTCTTCTGCTGCTTGTGTTTTTCAATAACGGCTAACGGCTATTAAGATTACTTCGTAAAAACCTTTTATTGATCTGAAACTGAAATATGTACCTCAATCATTCCGATTTGACTATCTAATGGAATGCTTATAAATGTTTTATTTGAATGGTATTTTGAAGCCCCTTCGTTTACGATAGGAGGCGTGACGTCAATAATACAATTTTCTTTAGACAGCTCCGTTGCCGTTGTCCCTGCCACCCAATTTCCAAACTCTTGCACAGCGCTCCAACCTATATCATCTAATGTTTCTACATCGATCCCGCCCATCATCACACCGACAATTCCCTTCGCTGTGTTATCAGAAAATGAACAAATAATTTGCCCATTCAACTGGCCACTCACACCTAAGATGACTGAAACATGGTTAGAAGGAACCGGACCTTTTCCAGCTGACGGTTTTAAAGGTGTAACTTCTATGCCAAAGTGACTTTGTAAGATAGTTTGCGTTGCGCGACAAATTGCATTCACGTGATTTACATTCATAATAGCCTCCACATACTATAGTAGCTAATTAAAATTAAATGATATGATATAAGTACAACACTCTGAATTAACTACAACTTTATTCATGTGTCAATTTTATCATACAAGGCAATTTACATGGTGTCTTTTTTAGAAAATATTATTTACAACTAAAACTTTTCTCCTGCTTTTTAATTAAAAATCATTGTTCCCTCACCAGTTCTATTACCTTTGCATCATTATTATAACATTGATATTGTATAACTTTAGAAAACTATTTAATCGCTTCTGTTTCTGAACCTATTCTACGACTCAATTCTCCCAACAAATAAATAACTATTACTTCCGTTAACTTTGTGCCGACAAAAAATCAGACTGTGCGAGTGACTCTTCACAATTTGGAAAGACATGTACCTCGTACATATAAAAGTTACAGTTATCGTCTTAAGACACTGTAAGATGACAGTTTCTATTTTTGTGACCTCATAAACCTAGTACGAATTCGTTTTGTAGTATACCTTTCTCCACATACTAAACAAATTATCTCTTTGTCATATAAAGGCTCAATTTGATGATTCACTAGCATCACCTACTAAAATTTTAACATCATAATATTATTAAAATATAACATTAAAATACTTTATACCTATAAATCAACCTATAAGTTTAGTTATATTTTACTATATTTTCTATTCTTTACGACAAAATCTCTTATTTTCAGACGATATGTAGTATTTTTTTCTTCTTTTATTCCATTCAACTCGTCACCACTACTAGAAGTTTGTTAGATTTTGTAACATTAATTTTATTTTCTTTCTGTTAATTCAAGAGGGTTTCTTTTTATAATGTAGAAAGCTTAACCTAAGAACTTTATTTTAGAAAGGTTGTAGGTTTCTTTTGCAAACAGAAAATCTTAGTGAATATGATCTTTATTTATTCCATCAAGGCAACCTTTTTTACAGCTACAAAACTCTTGGAGCCCACCTATATGAAAAAGAGGGAACAAGAGGGGTGCGCTTTGCAGTTTGGGCCCCTAATGCAGAAGCTGTCCATGTTGTAGGAGACTTTAATAATTGGAATGGAACAAACCACCCTATGCATAAAATAAATGAGTCCGGCATTTGGTGGTGCTTTATTCCAAATGTACATGAAGGAACAATCTACAAATATGAAATCCACTCTAAACATGGGGGAGTTTTCCTAAAGTCTGATCCATACGCCTTCTACTCCGAACTCCGCCCACAAACTGCTTCCATTGTAACTAATTTAAATGACTACAGATGGGGAGATGAGGCTTGGCAAAAAGCAAAGAAAACAAAAAATCTATTAAATGAACCGTTGCTCATCTATGAAGTTCACCTTGGTTCCTGGAAACGAAAAGACAATGGTGAATTTTATACATACAGAGAATTAGCTAGCGAGTTGATTAATTATGTAAAAGAGATGGGATATACCCATATTGAAATTCTCCCGATTACCGAGCATCCTTATGATCGATCTTGGGGCTACCAGTCCACCGGCTTCTTTTCAGTAACTAGTCGGTTTGGGACACCCAAAGATTTTATGTACTTCATCGATCAATGTCATCAAAACGAAATTGGTGTTTTATTAGATTGGGTTCCCAGTCATTTTTGTAAAGATGAACACGGACTTCGATTATTCGACGGTGAACCAATATATGAATACGCTGATGAGCGGAAGGCTGAAAAAAAGGGCTGGGGAACTCTGTCCTTTGATTTTGGACGTTCTGAAGTGAATAGTTTTTTAATTTCGAACGCTTTTTATTGGCTTGATATGTTCCATATTGACGGACTCCGAGTGGATGCTGTTTCTAGTATGCTTTACTTAAATTTCGATAGACAAGATGAAGATAAAATTACTAATCAATATGGTGGAGAAGAGAATATCGAGGCTATTCAATTTCTCCGTAAACTAAATGAAGCTGTATTTGAAGTTTTCCCTAACACTTACATGATGGCAGAAGAGTCCTCCTCTTGGCCATTAGTCAGCGCCCCGACATATGTCGGTGGACTAGGATTTAATTATAAGTGGAATATGGGCTGGATGAATGACATGCTCCGTTATATGGAAATGGAACCTGTTCATCGTAAATGGCACCATCAATTAATAACCTTTTCTTTTTTTTATGCTTTCTCAGAGAATTTTATCCTTCCCTTATCACATGATGAAGTTGTTCATGGTAAAAAATCATTACTAAATAAAATGCCGGGTGATTATTGGCAAAAGTTCGCCAATTTACGTGCATTCCTCGGCTATATGATGACTCACCCAGGTAAGAAGTTGTTATTTATGGGTGGAGAATTTGGTCAATTTGATGAATGGAAAGACCTTGAAGACTTAGATTGGGAACTACTAGAATATCCTTCACACAAAGAATTTTCCCACTACATGAAATCACTTAACACCTTTTACAAATCTGAAAAGTCATTATGGGAGTTAGATCATCACAATGATGGTTTTGAATGGATTGACCCACATGACTATGAACAAAGTATTGTTAGTTTCATTAGAAAAAGTAAAGATTTTAAGGATTATGTTATCGTTGTTTGTAATTTTACTCCTATCGTTCGTTATGACTATCATATCGGGGTTCCTTCTATGGGAACTTACATTGAAGTTTTTAATAGTGATAACGAAGAATTTGGTGGTTCTAATCAAACTTTAGACAAACCATTAGTTAGCGAAAGAGAAACTTGGCATAATCAACCTTATCGTTTAACGATTAAAGTTCCTCCACTAGCTATGCTAGTTTTGAAGTTAACAGATAGTGAAATAGAAAGAGAGTGAGGCGATAATCATGAAACAAAAGAAAGAATGTGTGGGAATGTTATTAGCTGGAGGGGAAGGCAAAAGATTAGGCCTTCTGACTAAAAAGATTGCTAAACCAGCTGTTTATTTCGGTGGAAAGTATCGAATTATTGATTTTACCCTTAGTAATTGCACGAATTCTGGAATAGATACCGTTGGTGTACTTACTCAATATGAGCCCTTGGCACTAAATACCCACCTAGGCATTGGAAGCCCTTGGGATTTAGATCGTCGTAATGGTGGTTTAAGTGCCCTACCGCCTTTTATCGAGAAAACTGGGGGCTCGTGGTATAAAGGAACGGCAGATGCTATCTACCAAAATATTAATTTTATTGAACAATACGACCCTGAATATGTACTGATCATCTCGGGCGATCACATTTATAAAATGAACTATGCGGCTATGCTAGATTTCCATAAGAAAAATAATGCCGATGCTTCCATATCCGTCATTGAAGTTCCTTGGGATGAGGCAAGTCGTTTTGGAATTATGAATACCGATAGCAACTATATCATTAATGATTTTGAAGAAAAACCGGAAAATCCGAAAAATAATTTGGCCTCTATGGGAATTTATATTTTCAATTGGAAAGTATTAAAATCGTATTTAATTGAAGATTCAACTTACCCATATTCGAGTAATGATTTTGGAAAGGATATCATTCCAAAGATGCTCGAAGATGGTAAGAACATGGTTGCCTTCCCGTTTAGAGGTTATTGGAAAGATGTCGGAACTGTTAATAGCTTTTGGGAAGCCAACATGGATTTATTAAGAGATTCTCCATCTCTACAGTTAAGTGATCCGAATTGGAAGATCTACTCTGTAAACCCTAATCAACCTCCTCAATATATTGCTCCTACAGCATCTATTGAGTGTTCGATGATTAACGAAGGCTGCTTGATTTATGGTAGTGTCTATCGTTCTATCCTTTTTTATGGAGTAGAAATTCAAGAAAACAGTCAAATTAAAGATAGTGTCATTATGCCAAATGTTACGGTTGGTAAGAATGTAACGATAGAGAGAGCTATTATAAATGATGGTACAATCATTCCGGATAATGTTGTCATTAAGCCAAGTACGCCAAAAGAAATTGTAGTAATAGACAAAGACACCGTTCTTTCAGATATTGCCGTTGTAAATGGATAAAAGATCTTAGGAGAGGATCTTATTAGTAGAGGGTCTTAGTAGAGAGGGTCTTAGTAGAGAGGGGAATGTTAAATGGATTCTATGATGGGTGTTATTAACTTAGATAGTGAATTAGATTTATTAAATGAATTAACGTATTTTCGTTGCGGGGCTGCAGTTCCTTTTGGGGGAAGATACCGATTAATCGATTTTGTCTTATCTAACATGACTAATGCTAAAATTAGTGATACTGCTGTATTTACAAGAAGAAAATATCGTTCCCTTATGGACCACCTGGGCACAGGTGCCGCTTGGGACTTAGACCGGAAGCGTGGAGGGTTATTTATTCTTCCGCCTGACTGGAATGATCCTTCTGACATATCGCAAGGAGATCTTCAGCACTTTCATAATAATCGTGATTTTTTTGATAGAGGAATTTCTCAATACGTATTAATTACAGGTAGTCAAAATGTATGTAATATCGACTATAACCATGCATTTAAATATCATTTAGAAACAGGTGCAGATGTAACCGTGATCTATAAACCTGTACCAAACCTTGAGGAAGAACATAAGCAATGTCATAAAGTAGAAATGGATGAGACCGGAAGAATTACCGCTGTCACTAACGACCACTTCAACCATTTTGTTTCCTTAGATATGATGATTATTCATAAGAAACTGCTCATGGATATTGTTGACCATTGTATAGCAAGGCGAATGGATAACTTCTTTAGAGATGGCATTATCCAAAACTTAGACCAACTGAAAGTTATGGGGTATTCCTACCATGGGTACTTAGCGGTGATCAATTCGATTGAAAGTTACTATAAACATAGTATGTCTTTACTTGACCCTAAAGTTTATCGAAACTTATTTTTTAATGAAAACCTTATTTATACAAAGGTAAAAGATGAACCTCCTGCCAAATACTTAAAAGGCTCTTCTGTTAAAAACTCATTAGTCGCAAATGGTTGCGTCATCGAAGGAACAGTTGAAAATAGCATCCTATTCCGGGGAGTTCATGTCGAAAAAGGAACTGTCATTAAAAATTCAATCGTTATGCAACGTTGTGATATTAAAGAACACGGCAGACTTGAGAATGTCATATTAGATAAAGATGTCGTGTTATCACCCGAACGAACACTTGTTGGTTGCAGCGAACAACCATATGTAGTTGCAAAACGTAAAGTCATTTAATTAAAATACATTATTATAATTACGTTTAATAGGTGGACCAGACTTATTAAACATCATCAAGGAGATGGAAAAATTGAACGTACTCTTCATTGCATCAGAATGTACACCATTTATTAAGACAGGTGGATTAGCCGATGTGATCGGCTCTCTGCCTTCCTCTTTAAAAGAAACTGGTGTTAATGTATCCATTATGTTACCCAATTACAGTGACATCCCGGAAGAATATAGAGACCAAATGAAACTTATTAAAACATTAACGGTTCATGTCGGATGGAGAAAACAATATTGCGGGTTACTTCAGTTCGTTCATAATGGCACCACTTATTATTTTATCGATAATGAATACTATTTTAAACGAAAAGGATTATATGGACACTATGATGATGGCGAACGCTTCGCCTTCTTTAATCATGCCGTTATTGACTCCTTACCTTATTTAGAAGACAAACCAGACGTTTTACATTGTCATGATTGGCAGACAGGATTAATTCCTGCCTACATTAAAACCATGTATACATATCAACCGTTTTATCGTGAATTAAAGACTGTTTTTACAATTCACAATTTGATGTATCAAGGAATTTTTTCTGCTACCATTTTTCATGATCTTCTTAACTTTTCGGATGAACATTATTTTGGGTTAGAATACAACGGGTGTATTAACTTCATGAAGGCAGCCCTTTTTCACTCAGACGTACTAACTACAGTAAGTGAAACGTATTCTAAAGAAATTCAATATCCATACTTCGGTGAGAATTTAGAAAGTATGCTCATCCATCGAAAAGATGATTTGCATGGAATTGTCAATGGCGTCGATTACGAAGAATATAACCCTGAAACAGACCCTTATATTTATAAATGTTATAGTCATTCACCGATTGAAAAAATGGTGAATAAACGCCTCCTTCAAGAAGAATTAGGTCTTCCTAAAGTTGAAGATGTTCCAATGATAGCTATCGTTAGTAGATTTGTAGAACAAAAAGGTTTTCCGCTTATTCGACATGTTTTAGAGGAATTACTTGCATTAGATATTCAACTCGTTATTTTAGGTACTGGTGATCCCGAGTTTGAGCATGCGTTCAGAGATGCCGCTGATCGCTTTTCAGACAAAGTCTCAACAAGTGTAACATTTAGTGAACCGTTAGCTAGAAAAATTTATGCCGCTTCTGATTTATTTTTAATGCCTTCTCGCTTTGAACCTTGTGGAATAGGGCAGCTTATCGCCTTACGATATGAAAGTGTACCTATTGTTAGAGAAACCGGAGGTCTTAAGGACACGATCCAGCCTTACGACGAGTTTTCATATAACGGCAATGGCTTTAGTTTTACCAATTATAATGCACATGACATGTTATATACGATTAAACGGGCCCTTCGTTTTTATAAAGACAAAGAACACTGGTCCAAGATCTTAGAAAATGTTTATCAATCAAATTACTCGTGGGAACAATCGGCCAAACGTTATACAGATTTGTATATAAAAACCTTAGAGGTTTAAGGAGTGGGGATTATGTTTTCTAGTAAAGAGTCATTTAAAGTTGCTTTAATTGAAAGGTTAGAAAAAAAGTTCGGTAAAGATGCAAAAGAAGCATCACCCATTGAAATCTATCAGACGATTGGAACGCTTGTAAAAGAGAAGATGAATAAAAGTTGGGTTGAAACTAATAAACACTATTTAAACAATGAAGAAAAACAAGTTTATTATTTTTCAATGGAATTTTTATTAGGCCGTTTATTGGAAAGTAATCTGCTGAATACAGGTACACTTACAACTGTAAAGGACGCATTATTAGAACTAGGAATCGACCCTGAACAAATTTTCGATCAAGAGCATGATGCTGGTCTTGGTAACGGCGGACTTGGCCGGCTTGCAGCTTGTTTTTTAGATTCTCTCGCGTCGTTAGAACTCCCTGGCCATGGGTGCGGGATTCGTTATAAGTATGGATTATTCCAACAAAAACTAATTGATGGTCATCAAGTTGAACTTCCTGATTATTGGTTAGAAGAAGACTATGTGTGGGAAGTTCGTCGATCTGACAAAGCGATTGGGGTTCGCTTCGGCGGAAATGTCCACCCCGAATTTATTGATGGTCGTTTAACTTTCCATCATACGAACTATGAAACGGTTATGGCTGTACCTTATGATGTCCCAATTGTCGGCTATGAAAATCAGACGGTTAATACGTTACGCCTATGGAGTGCGGAATCTACTACCAACGACTTTAACTTCCATTCTTCTAATCGAAACGACTATTACAAATACCTAGAATATAAGCGTTCTATTGAGTCCATTTCTGAGTTCCTATACCCTGATGATTCCTACTTTGAAGGAAAACTGCTTCGGTTAAAGCAACAATATTTTCTCGTTTCTGCTGGAGTTCAAAGCATTATTAAAATGTTTAAAGAAAAATATAACAATGACCTAAGAAAACTGCCCGACAAAATTACAATGCAAATTAATGATACCCACCCAAGCTTAGTTATTCCTGAGTTAATGAGAATATTAATGGATGAAGAAGGTTTCGGTTGGGATGAAGCATGGGCGATTACTACAGAAACAGTTGCTTATACCAACCATACGACTTTAAGTGAAGCGTTGGAAAAATGGCCCGTTTCCCTAGTACAACAACTCATTCCACGAATTTATATGATCATTGAAGAGATAAATGAACGTTTTTGTCAGATGCTATGGTTTGATTTCCCTGAACTTCGTGAAAAGATTTCACAAATGGCCATCATCGCTTATGACCAAGTACATATGGCGCATCTAGCAATTGTCGGAAGCTTCAGTGTAAACGGTGTAGCGAAAATTCATACCGATATTTTAAAACAAAAAGAAATGAAAGATTTTTATACGGTTTATCCTAGCAAATATAACAATAAGACAAATGGAATTACTCACAGACGATGGTTATTGAATGCTAATCCAAAACTAGCTGACCTGATTACCAATACAATCGGTAAAAGGTGGATCAGCCAACCAAAAGAACTGATTGGTTTACTAAAATATGCTTCAGACCCGTCACTTCAGGAGAAAGTGAGAAATGTGAAACAAGACAATAAACGCAAACTAGCAAGATTAATTAAAGACCAGTGCGGTATTACTGTCGACGAACATTCTATATTTGATGTCCAAATTAAACGACTCCATGGATACAAGCGTCAACTGATGAATATCTTCCATATTATTCACCTATATAATGGACTTCGCGAAAATCCAAACATAGATATGACTCCTCGTACATTTATCTTTGGAGCCAAAGCAGCACCAAGCTATTATTTCGCAAAAGAAGTTATTAATCTTATTGTCACAGCAGCAAACTTAATTAATAATGATCCACTCGTAAACAATAAATTAAAGGTCGTCTTTCTTGAGAATTATAGTGTATCTCTTGCCGAAAAAATAATTCCTGCCGCAGACGTCAGCCAGCAAATTTCCACAGCGAGCAAAGAAGCATCTGGAACAGGTAATATGAAATTAATGATGAATGGTGCCTTAACTCTTGGGACATTAGATGGTGCCAACGTAGAGATTAAAGAAATGGTCGGTGACGAGAATATCTTTATTTTCGGCTTAACAGCACAGGAAGTCCTAAACTATTATCAGTTTGGCGGATATAACGCAAGACATATTTATAACTCAGACCATCGGATCCGGACCATTCTTGATCAGCTAGTTAATGGCTTCTTTAATAAGGATGAATATGAATTTAAAGATATCTACTATAATATTTTATCTAACAATGATGAGTTTTTTGTATTAAAAGACTTTGACAGCTATATCGAGGCTCAAGAAATGGTCGATCAAAATTACCGGGATCAAAACACGTGGTTAAAGAAAAGTATTACGAATATCGCTCACTCAGGTAAATTTTCTAGTGACCGAACAATATCCGAATATGCTAGTGAGATATGGCGCCTTAGTCCAGTGCACGTTTAAACGAAGTATCTGTTAAATTATAATTAATTTATATTAAAAACTCCTCTATTGGTGTGGACCGAAACGGTTGCTTCCACCATGAGGGGTTTTTGTATTATTCTCTAAATAATAGACTTCAACTTAGATTGCCCCTAAAACATTCCATAAGTTACCTATTGACAAATGTGTCTTTAGACATAAGGCTAAATATTTTTTTACAGTAAAATATCCCCCCTCGTATATTAAGTAACTCCTCCCTATTCCCTGCTCTGCAAGATTTATGACATTACTTTTCTACTCTTTTCGCAAAACCATATTCCCAAATATGAAAAATTGTCGAATAATATACAAGGCTAGTAAAAAAATTGCGGAATTTGACACATAGTTTTTGTTATGGGGAGAGGTTTACATTGTCTGATTACAAAGTAATTACTAAAACTCGACAACAAAGAATTTTAGCTGAGAGAAATAAAACATGTAAAATGAGAAGAGATAAAGTCGTACGGTATGCTTTAGCAGGAGCTCTTGTAACAAGTGCTTTACTCAACCTTAATAGTGCGACAGGTAAAGCGCTCGCATGCAGCTCTGAATATCAAGTAAAGTATGGTGATACTCTTTATTCGCTCGCTAAAAAGCATCGGGTTACCGTTCAAGACATTATGTCGGCAAACGATCTTACGACAGATTTCCTTAGAGCTGGACAACTTTTATACCTGCCAACAAACTCGAGTCATAACAACACTGACATTCCCTCTCAAACTGAAAGCTCGAATGATGATGTAACCATTGACAATATAAATTATAAAGTGAAACAAGGAGATAGTCTTTTTTCTATCGCTAAAAGGTACCAAATTACAATAGAAGAAATTAAATCGACAAATCATTTAACATCTGACCTCATTAGAGTCGATCAACTGCTCGTTATACCAAAAACAACAACTACTATCAGTGAAAGCAAACATAAAAACCATCCAGAACGAAGTCATTTACACGAAAGCCATACAACTGCCATATACACAGCAGTAGCTGGCGACACATTATGGGGCATCGCACAACGCTTTAATATTTCTGTAGAAGCTATTAAGCGTGATAATAGACTCAAAAGTGATATTATCCTAATTGATCAAAAACTAATGATTAAAAAAAATGACATTAAAAAGAGTTCGGCTACTGTCGAAGGAATTGTTGATAACATCTCAATTGAGGTTCTAATTGGGGGAGAGCATAAAGTTCTACAAATCCCATACGGCACAGCAAAGAAATTCGATAAATTGATTGGAAAAAACGTCAACCTGGTTTACATCAACACTAACCGTCCTCACCTTGTATCAATAGAAAATTAAGATATAAAGGCTAAACCAATTTCAAAGTATGGTTTAGCCCTTTTCGTTATTCCGTTTCCTCTCTAATTTGAAGAGCGACATGTGGATAGTCTGTAAATATGCCAGTCACTCTACTTTGAAAAGCCTGTTTCATCATTTGATTATCATTAATAGTAAAAGGCCTCACTGAAATGCCTGCTTCCATCAGAGCCTTTAGCTCACTTTCTAACATCATTGGATAAAAGTAGTGAAACCCTCTTGTGCCAGTTGATTGGATATAAGATAGTGGTTTAAACAATCCAGCAACAACAATTACCGCTGTCTCTACTGGTGTTGCCTCTTTTTCTATACTAGCAATTAACACATGATCAAAAGAAGAAATTAGAATGCGATCACTCATACCGTGGCGACCAATCAAATGCTTAACCGTTTCCCACATTTCTTGGCGTTCCCACGATGGACATTTTAACTCTAAATTAAGCTTGAAAGTGTAATCTTTTGCCCAGATTAATACTTCCTCTAAAGTCGGAATTCTCTCTTTCCGAAATTGTTCACTGAACCAAGCACCAGCACTGTATGTCATTAATTGTTCTAGTGTATGGTCACGTACCATTCCTTTCCCTTCAGTTGTACGCTCCAACGTTACATCATGAATAATAACAGGTACTTTATCTTTCGTTAATTGTACATCTAATTCAATCCCATCAATAGGCAGCTTTGCCGCTGCTTTGAAAGCAATCATTGTGTTTTCAGGATAAAGGCTGGACAATCCCCGATGTGCAAATACTTCCGTATGTACCTTTTGCATTCCTTCCCCTTCTTTCTTCCCTTTTTATTGTTGCCACTAGTAAACTTTGTACGTATGTCTTTTAGATATTCAAAACTTTCCGCTTTATTCCTCTATAAAAATTTAAAGCTATTGATCCTGTACCATTTCCTTACCTTTTAGTTCGTAAAACAATTCTTTCAGGCTTGCAAAGATATATGTTGGTTTTTGCTTTACTTCTTCTTGCGTTTGGCCATCTGTCAGTAAAATGGTATCCATTCCTAAAGCTTGACCTATAGCCACATTACTAGCTAATGAATGACTAACCATTACTGCTTGGCCAGATTGATTATTAATTTTCTTTAATAACACTTGCTGCGTCCATATTGATGGTTTCCCCGTTACATTAATCTTCAATCTATCAATCGGTTGTTCCCCGATAAAAACTCTTGCTATTGATCCTGATATCATTTTGTTTGGATTAGATCCATATAAATCAGGATTTAACAAAATAAGCTTTGCTCCTCGTTGTAATAGAGAAAAAGCATCTTGCAGTTCTCGACTTTCTAAGGTTATTGTCAACGAGAGAATTACATAAACCTCTCCCTTCGTTTTCTCGGTGGCGGTAGCTACAATATGAATTCCTTTTTTGCGCATCTCTTCTTTTATCAGGTCGGAACCTGCAATAAACACACTTATCATTTTAACTTTGTCACTAAAGTAATCTTGGATAGCGTGCATCGGAGTAATGATTTGATTTAGAGCTGCTTTTACTCCATATAATTCTAATTGCTTTTTTATTGATGTGGAGCAATCGAGTTGGTTCGTTAAAAAATAAACTTTTTTACTTTTTTGCTTCAATAATTGAATGACTTCACGGATGTACGGAATTGTCAGGTTACCAGTTACTATCATACTATCTAAATGAAAGAAAAATATTTTGTATTCCTTCATCGGTGCCTCCCAAAGTGTTCATTTACATTCTTTCAAACATGTTTAAAGTTCTGTAATATATTAGTAAAATATACCAAATAATTATTAAGAATATATTAATTAAACATGAATTTCTAATTAAAAAAGAGGAAAAACCAAGATGGCTTTTCCTCTCTTTTTTATATAATT
This sequence comes from Alkalihalobacterium sp. TH-98, assembly GCF_057473385.1. Lineage (NCBI taxonomy): Bacteria > Bacillati > Bacillota > Bacilli > Caryophanales > Bacillaceae > Alkalihalobacterium > Alkalihalobacterium sp. TH-98. The sequence goes on from NZ_JBYCKM010000014.1 coordinate 88,190, forward strand.
AAACATTTTTGGGGAAAACGTTTGAATTATGCAGTAACTCCAGCAATTGCTTGCTCTACTGGTACATATGACATATCTAAAGCTTTAGCTACCGCTTCATATGTGATTGCACCATTCGCAGCATTAACTCCTAATTTTAATGCTGTACTATCCATGATTGCTTGTTGTACACCTTTATTAGCAATTTGCAATGCATAAGGAACTGTAACATTCGTTAATCCGATCGTAGATGTGCGTGGAACAGCACCTGGCATATTAGCAACTGCATAGTGAACAACACCATGCTTAACATACGTTGGATTATCGTGAGTTGTAATCTGGTCAACCGTTTCGATAATACCACCTTGGTCGATCGCAACATCAACAACAACTGAACCTGTTGTCATGGATTGGATCATTTCTTCAGTGACAAGCTTTGGTGCTTTAGCTCCTGGAATAAGAACAGCTCCAATAACGAGATCACTTTCTTTTACTGCTTCAGCTATATTTAATGGATTCGAAATTAATGTTTGAATAGAGTTTCCAAAAATATCATCAAGTTGACGTAAACGCTCAGGGCTTAAGTCGATCATTGTTACTTCGGCACCTAAACCGATTGCAATTTTCGCAGCATTTGTACCAACTACGCCGCCGCCAATGATAGTCACTTTTCCTCTTTTCACACCAGGTATACCTGATAGTAAAATACCTTTTCCACCTTTTGGTTTTTCAAGGAATTGAGCACCAATTTGTGCAGCCATACGTCCTGCAACTTCACTCATTGGAGTAAGTAATGGAAGAGTACGATTCACTTCAACTGTTTCGTAAGCAATAGCTGTAACTTCTTTTTCAACTAATGCTTGAGCTAAACTTGGTTCTGCTGCTAAATGCAAGTATGTGAATAAAATTAATCCTTTACGGAAGTATTCATACTCTGATGGAAGGGGTTCCTTCACTTTCATAACCATTTCTGCTTGGCTCCAAACATCTTTGGCAGAAACAATAATTTGCGCACCTGCTGCTGCATAATCTTCGTTCGTAAATCCGCTACCAACTCCTGCTTGGTCTTGAATTAATACGTGATGACCTGCGTTTGTTAGTGTCACAACACCTGCTGGCGTAAGTGCAACGCGGTTTTCATTATTTTTAATCTCTGTAGGAACGCCGATAATCATTGGACATGCCTCCTATAAACTAATTACTTTAATTACAGTATATAGATTAGAAAGATTTCTGGCTTTGTTAAACTCCTAAAAAAAGAGCAAGTGTCTTTGTGTATTTTAACAAAGTTACTTGCCCATCCACCTTCTTATTTTAAACTCTAAGTATAAATCCAGCTTTAATTTAGGATCTTTCAGCTTTATTCCTGTTAACTCCACAATTCTTTTCATTCGATAGTTTAATGTATTGGGATGTACATGTAGTTCTTTAGATGCTTCAGTTACATTCCCATCCATATTCAAAAACACTTCTAAAGTTTCCAATAAATTCGTTTGATTTTTTTCATCATACTCAGTTAAGAACGAAATCGGATAACAATCAATATTGTCTTCCGCTTTTCTCTCAATCATAATATCTAAGTATTTAAAAACACCTAATTCCCAATAACCATAAGTTGATGTTAACTCACCTACATAAGTTTCTTTCAAATCTATTACAGTAAGTGCTTCACGATAGGCTTTATCGATTCGTTCAATTTTGCTATATAACTGACTACACCCACCTATTACTTGAATAGCGCCTTTTTCTTTTCCACTAAGAGAAGTAACAATGTCTTCTATTATAATTGGAAGCTTTTGTAACGTAATACGTTGGTGTTTAGGTGAGAGAAACAGTGTAAAATCGTATTGGTCAATATGATAAAAGATCATTTCTAAGTCTTGATTGGCGTGGAGATACGTAATGAACTGCTGTTCTTGTCTTGAGGTTATCCTAGTCGAAAATCGAAAACTAGCAATAGCAAAGCGTTCCGGAATTTTTACTTGTAGTTTATTAAACCCTTCGATAATGTCTTCTCTCTTTTGATAACTATTATTTAATAATCTCCAAAAGAAACGTTGCTGCCCTTCTGTTTCCTTCCGCTGCTGTAAGCGATGCTTAATCAAAAACATTCGTAAGGTTTGTGCTGCCACCGTTAATAGGTCAAAACCAACTTGATCTATCGTATTTTCCATTTCGATAACCCAAATATATCCTAAAACGTCGTCTTTTTGTCGAATCGAAATGGCGACTCGATTTCCTAAGCCGATATCTTCAATTGCTTTTATTCGTAAAGGTTGATTACTTTCATTTAACTTTTGTATAATTCCTTGCTTCCACAACCGTTGCGTTACTTTAAAAGGTACTTGACGACTAATGATCGTCTCCAGCCTGGCAGGGTCTGTATGAATATCATGTTTACTATAGGTAATTAATCGATGGGTCTCATCTTCAAGTGTCACAGGACAATGAAGCAATTCACTAATTTTATCGACCACTTCCTGTAAGTTACTAAACGCAACTTTAAATTCATTTTTCTTTGAGTTGTAATCACTCATATTTAATCCCCTTGCTTCTCCGTCTTCTACTCCTCTTATTGTACCGAATTTTTGATCTCCTAACTAGAAAAACCGTTTCAAAAGGGGCAATATAATGCAGTTAAATCCTTCAAAAAATGTTATCTATAGAGCTGATTTTTCACTTTTTTAATAAATCTTATAAAAACCCTACTTTTACACTAAATTGATAGTACTTACTTTTTTTTACATGATAATTGAACTAACTTTAACGAGAAAAAGTAGATTTTCTCACAATACTTTTATCGCATTTATAAAAATTCAATATATCGAACAAAGCGCTCTTTAAACTAAGTCCCGCTACTAATCTACTACAAAATTTCGAATGTCGAAATACCAAGAACGTTAAATATAGTGAACATGAAAAAATATAGCTATAATCTGAAATGTAATAAAATTCAAATAATTGGAGGTTGTTTCGATTGAACAAAAAGAAATTATTTATTAATACTACACTGGCAGGAGTCCTTGCATTCTCCGCATTTTCTCCTGTTGTATTTGCACATGATGCGCTGGAGGAAGGCGTTTCTAAAGAAGCTTATGTATTCGATAGTGAGGCCCTTCAAACTTTAACCCACTCCATGACTGGACAGAAAAACCTTTCGTTCCTTAGAGAAGCTGCAGCCGTACAAATTGAAAAAAATAATGGTGTTCAAAATAATATGGCGGATGTCTATGCCCATAAAGGCTTTGCTTATACTGGTACCCATACTGCAAATGGCGCGAACGGTGGCGTAAGAGTCTTTGACCTAAAAGATCCTTCAAATCCCGTTGAAGTAGCGGTTTTTGCAGATGAAATTCCAAATACTTGGCAAGAAAAAGTAATTGTTAAATCTGTTAATACTCCACATTTTAAAGGAGACCTAGCAGCAGTAAGTCTACAGCAAACCTCTAGAAATAATGCTAACAGACCCAACAGTGTCGGCGGTGTGTTACTTTATGATGTAACCGACCCTTATAACCCAGAGCGCTTAGGCTTTTATGAATTAGATCGAATAATTACAGGGACACATGAGCTCTACTTAACAACGCAAGGAAATCGTGCTCTTGTTCTAGCTTCAAATCCATATGCAGACTATTACACTCACGGAGAACAGAAAGACTTTCAAATTATTGATGTAACTAACCCAGCAGAACCTGAATTATTATGGCAATGGGATCCAAGAGAGTTAGATGAAGTCGCAGAAGATTTCAACGGTTACCACTGGGCATCTCCAGACGGGAAAACACGCCCTGTATTTAACCATAGTGTAATTACCGACAATAACGCACAACATGCTTATGTGTCGATGTGGGATTTAGGAACAGTGATTTTCGATATTAAAGATCCAGAAAATCCAGTTTACCTTGGGCGAACAGAATATGCAGACAACCAAAAAGGTGCAGCTCACTCTGCAGCACTTGCTAAAGGTGGAACTGTTCTGATTGAAACTCGTGAAATCGCTAATCCACACGGTGCAGGATACGAAAGCGCCTACGGTTATACACGCATTTTTGATATTAAAGATAAAACAAATCCAGTATTACTAAGTGAATTTAAAACAGACTTAACGTTTGATTTCTCTGCTCCTGTTGTTTCGTTTGCTAAGACGGTCCATGATCCAAAAGTTCACGGCAACACTTTATACTTATCTTATTATTCTGGCGGTGTTCTAGCCGTCGATATTACCGACCCTAGTAACCCAGTAGAAATTGCTCGCTACACACCAGAGAGGTCAAACGTTTGGGGCGTATTTGTAGATCGAAACTATGTATTAGCATCTGACATGGGCCAAGGACTTAAAGTTCTTCTAAAAAACAATGGTAACGGTAATGGTAGAAACTAAACCACTACCTTCCAAACTACAAACGAAAAGGAGTTCCCTCGCACTCCTTTTCGTTTGTACTAACAAGATTTAAACTACCGAATCTTATTACTTTAAAACTTATTCAAATGTACCCTTAACAAGGACCTCGCCTTCCCACATCATCTTTTGCCCTAAAGCAATAACGGACTCTATGTCATACGTTTCTTGATCGAGGAGAACGAGATCGGCATCCCTTCCTGCTTCAATATAACCCTTCGTAGTAAACTTTAATATATCAGCCGGATTAGAAGTGATTACTTTTATTGCTTTTTCAACTTCTATTTTTTCATTAAGAATTGCATCTCTTACCTCTTTGTATAAGGACGTCACTCTACCGACTTGTAATCCGATAAACATGCCATTTTCATCAAACTCTGGTAAGCTGGCTTGTCCATCAGAAGTAAAAGTTATTTGCTCCAGCGGGACTCCGGTTTCTAGCATTTCCTTTAAACCTTCACTGCATTTCACTTGACCTTTCGTCACTTTTTTCTCAATACTCGAAGTTGTAAAATCGACATACCCACCGTTTTTAGCATAATTAATTCCCGCCTCAAACAACTTCCGATTGCGGTTAATATGAGTAGGTAAAAACTGTCGGATTGGAATATCTGTCTTTTCAACAACTTCTTCTATTAAAGAGAGCTTTGAGGAACTATCACCGATATGAACATTTACAATTCCAGCTTTTCCAGACAGCATTCCTGCGACTCGCGCCTGAGAAGCAATCTTAGCTAATTCCTCATATGTAGGTTGCGAGGAACGATGATCAGCGATTGCAATTTCTCCAGCGCCGATGATTTCTTCTATTAAAATAATATCATCTTCTACACTTCCAGTTAACGTTTTAACAGGGACCTGGTAAGAACCCGTCTGGATAAAACAGGACAGCCCTTCTTCTTTTATACCTTTGGCTTTGGCCACAAGACTTGCCATCGTTCGTGTTGTTCCGTCTGTCCCAATGACCCCCACTAAAGTTGTAATTCCGCCTTTTATTGCATCTGAAAGTTGAAGCTCCGGCGTTCGAGTGCGATAACTACCTTCTCCGCCTCCCCCCATAATATGAACATGGTTATCAATAAACCCAGGAACAACAAGTTTTCCTTCAGCATCCAATACCTCTACATTAGGAAGCCCTTCTACATTTATGTCGTCATCGATTGCACCGATTCGTCGATCGACGATTAAAATATCTTTTTTTCCTTGATACTCGGGACTATACACCGTTCCATTTTTTATAAGCTTAATCATCCGTACCACCCTCTCTTTTTTGGTCAAAAGTTATATGTATATAAATTCTATTTTGCAATATTATTCTTTATTTTACAAAGATTTAATTAGTTTGTATTAGCTCTTACTATTAAATTGCATTTACCTCTCCTTTTAGAAAATGAAAAAGCCGACAAAAGTCTGTACTAGAAGTATCGTTTAAAATTTAAACACGACAACTTCAATAGTACATTTCATTAAGCCGGCTTTTCATTATCTTATTTAAAATTTTTTTCTCAGGCTATTTTCTTTTCAAGCGCTCACGCTATGCATGGCTTACAATCCAAAATCATGAGCAATAATCTTTGAGAAAAGACTTTAATTACGATGGTTTAAAAACAGTGCGTACCCGCTCAAGTGCCCAGTCTAATTCTTCTTGAGTGATTACAAGGGGTGGGGCAAAACGGATGACATTTTCATGCGTTTCCTTACAAAGCAGCCCTAGTTCTTTAAGCTTTTCACAATAAGGTCTGGCAGGAACCGTTAATTCAATTCCAATAAATAATCCTCTTCCTCTTACCTCATGAATGTGAGGATCGTCAATTTTTTGCAGTTCATTTAGTAGATACTCACCTAAATTGGCCGACTTTTCAACTAAGTTTTCTTCTTCAAGTACTTCTAAAGATGCGACTGCAGTAGCACACGCAAGTGGATTTCCACCAAATGTTGAACCGTGAGAACCTGGATTGAATACGCCTAATACGTTTTCATCACCCGCAACAGCCGAAATTGGCATTACTCCCCCACCTAGTGCCTTTCCTAATATATACATATCCGGGTCAACCTTCTCCCAGTCACACGCAAACCACTTACCTGTTCTTCCTAATCCTGTTTGAATTTCATCAGCGATAAATAATACATTTTCTTGTTTACACAGTTCATAAGCTTTTAATAAAAATCCTTCAGGTGGAATATTAATTCCTGCTTCTCCTTGAATTGGTTCAACAATAAATGCCGCTGTATTTTTTGAGATTGCACTTCTTAAGGCTTCTAAATCACCGTAAGGGACTACTTTTATTCCAGGAAGCATTGGACCAAAGCCTCGTTTGTATTCTTCACTAGATGACATTGATACTGCTGTCATTGTACGACCGTGAAAATTTTCTTCACAAACGATAATTTCAGCTTGATTGTCTTCAACACCCTTCACATCGTATGCCCAACGTCTTGCAGCTTTTACAGCTGTTTCAACTGCCTCTGCTCCTGTATTCATCGGTAATACCATTTCTTTTCTTGTTAAGGCAGTCACCTTTTCATAAAAATCTCCTAACTTATCATTGTGAAAAGCACGTGACGTAAGGGTAATCCGATCTGCTTGATCTTTTAATGCTTGTATAATTTTCGGATGGCGATGTCCTTGGTTTAGCGCAGAGTACGCACTTAACATATCCATGAAGCGATTGCCTTCCGGGTCTTCAACCCACACACCCTCACCTTTTGCGATGACAATCGGAAGTGGATGATAATTTTTAGCACCGTATTTTTCCGTCTTTTCAATAATTTCTGTTGTTCTAGTCATTTTCAATTCCTCCATTCCTTGATCATTTCTACTTTTACTTATTGCAAAAATTGTGCCAACTATACAGTATTTTAAGTCAGTTATAAAGCTGATTTTTCTTTTCATAATCACAGAAATATTTTTTTTTGCACATTATTTTGTTTATTAATTTTTCATGCAAAAAATATTTGCTTGTAAATCAAGGATCTTCTATACTTTTACATAGTAGGAGAGGGTGAGAAACTATGGAGCAAGATCGTTCTAACATCAATCATGAAAAGCTATTAAAAATGTTGACCACTGTCATTCAAGAGTTAGATGTTGGTATTCATGTTGTAAATAAAAACGGGGAAACGATTTTATATAATCATAAAATGTCAGCGATAGAGTCGATGAATGCCCAGGATGTGATTGGGAAGAACATTCGAGACGTTTTTCAGTTTCCTCATCAACAGACGAGTACTTTACTTCAAGCTTTAGAAAAGAAACAAACAACTAAAAATGTGAAACAACAATATTTCAATAATAAAGGCGAGGAAATCATCACAATTAATCATACGTATCCCTTTCTTTACAACGATAAACTTGAAGGTGCTTTCGAGATTGCAAAAGACGTAACAAAGATTGAAAAACTAATTCGCCAAAACAGACAAAACCAAAACACACGCTATTCTTTTGATAGCATTATAGGTACGAGTACAGCGATTAAAGAAGTAATTGAAGATGCCAAGAGGGTTACACGTACGCCTTCCTCTGTTCTAATTACTGGTGAAACAGGTACTGGAAAGGAAATATTTGCTCAAAGTATTCATAACGGAAGTGACCGTGCAGATCAACCTTTCATATCGCAAAACTGTGCTGCGCTGCCTGATAATTTGATTGAGGGGCTCTTATTTGGGACAAAACGAGGTTCGTTTACCGGTGCTACAGATCATCCAGGATTATTTGAACAAGCACATGGTGGAACGTTATTGCTTGATGAGATTAATTCTTTAAATCCTAATCTTCAAGCCAAGCTATTACGGGCGATTCAAGAGAAAACCATCCGAAGAGTCGGTGATACGAAAGACCGTACAATCGATGTTCGAATTATTTCGACCATTAATGAAGATCCAATCAATGCGATTGCAGAAGGACGTTTACGTAAGGACCTTTATTACCGCCTAAGTGTCGTTTCATTATTTATCCCCCCGTTGCGCGAAAGATTAGAAGATATTGAACCGTTAATGAAACACTTTATTGAACTTTATAACTATAAATTCCACATGAATGTTAAAGGGATTGCTAATGATACGCTCCAACATTTATACAACTATGATTGGCCCGGAAATGTCAGGGAGTTAGAACACATGGTCGAAGCTGCTATGAATTTAATGATGGATGAGGAAGAAATAACACTGACCTATCTGCCCAGAGTATTCCAACAGCGGTTTCTTTCACAAAACCAGACACAGGCTAAAGTAGAAGCAGCTAAGCCGGTAGATATTCACCTTAATACAGGTCTACCCTTAAAAGCCTATTTAGATAAAATAGAAGAACAATACGTCAACTCTGCTTTATCAGAGCATGATGGCAATATTTCTAGAACGGCCGAAGCATTAGGACTCAGCCGCCAAAACTTGCAATATCGAATCCGAAAGTTTAAAAATAAACAAGTATAGGCGTAAGTGACTCGAACACGTAAATGAGTGAGGAGTACAGATTTACGATCTGCCTTCTCATTTTTTGTTAAAGGAGTATCGTTGATTGTTTCGAAAGCCAAGGCTACCTCCTTTGAAAGTGCTCTATTCATGGTTACTGAATTTCCCTGAATTTTTCCCTCTTGCGCTCACCATTCCTCGCTTTTCGTTCACGCTTTCTCCTAATTTTTCCTTCTTGCGCTCATCATTCCTCATTTTTAGCTTCTAACGTTACTTTGAAAAAAAGCCCCTCAATGCAAATGAAACATTTTGCGGGCGCTCGGCTAACCTTCTCATGAAATAGCCGTACCAATCTTTCCCGTAGGGTACATAAATTCTCATTGTGTATCCTTCTTTTGCAATTTGTTCTTGTAGATCTGTACGAAATCCATAAAGCATTTGAAACTCAAATTGGGTCATCGGGATTTTTTCTTCGTTACAAAAATCTTTTACCTTCTGAATAATCTTGTGATCGTGAGTTGCAACCGCAGTATAACTCCCGCTTCGTAAATGCTGTTTAATGATCTTTAAATAATTCGCGTCAATTTCATCTTTCTTCTGAAAAGCCACTTCAGGTAATTCTTTATAGGCACCTTTTACGAGCCGCAGATTTACTCCCTGTAATTTTTTCACATCATCTGACGCTCGGTATAAATAGGCTTGGATAGCTGTTCCTACTAATCCATCATACTCTTTTCTTAAGCTTTCAAGAATATCTATCGTTTGTTGGCAGTGCGAATAATCTTCCATATCAATTCGAACAAAAATTTTATGCTTTTTTGCATAGGTTAAAATGGTTTTCATATTTTCATAGCAGAGCTGCGTTTCAACATCTAAACCGAGTTGTGTTAACTTAAGCGAAAGATTACAGTTCACACCTGTTTTAGCAATTGCATTTAACGTTCGAATACAGAATTCAGTGGATTCAGCAGCCTCCTCTTCTGTTTTTACGAATTCACCTAAATGATCGACGGTACAAACTAACCCCTTTTCATTTAGTTCACGCACGACATTCATTGCTTTAGAGATCGTCTCCCCCGCTACAACTTGTGAAGCCCCTAATTTCAGACCCCATTTTCTTGCACCGCGATTTAAAAATTGATTTTTAGAAAGGAACAAAAAGAAGTTTCTCAGTATTACATGCATCATCTGCAAAACCCCTTACTTCTGTTGTCCAATACATTTAGGAATGTTGTATGCAATATATATTTCAATCATATTTCACATATAGCATCATTATGTATTTGGACGATGTAGAAAGGGGTCTTTTTTATTATCATGCGATATCTACTGGAGAGGAACTCTCTGCCGACATCACATTAATTTAATTTTTTGATATGTAGGCTCATCACAAATGACATACAGTTTGGCGTTGTCTGGAACTTCATCTTGCAGGCGTCGAATAATGCTAAAATCATTGGAGTCTGACAATAGGTTAGCACCCATCTGTTTCAACGCTTCAAATGCATCATTGTATGTTTTCCAATTTGATTTTTTTTCGATTTCCCACACATTATCTCCGTACTCCCGGCTCAACAATTGCATAAATACTTTCGTTGATCCTTTATGCAGTGCCGACTTTGCCATCAAATCAGAAAAAGCCTCACTAGATAACACAAATTCATCTACACAGGCATGTTTAAATGTCGGGATATGACTTTCTCTCACAATTTCTACAATCGTATAAATGTCTTTTTTCTTTTTACTCGCTAAGTGCTCTATGGATGAAGCAATCAATAGTGATCTTCCATCAACTGATATTGGGTCATTAATGGTATCGGGAGCAAAGATTAGAACAGAATCTGCTTTCGTAATATTCGCTTTTTCAAGGGTGTCAGAATCAGTCGCATCACCATGGATAAAATGAATTTGTTCTTTGTCATAGGGCGTCACATGGTGAAGGTCAATAATAAGGATATTTGCATTTTCTTTTGCTAATAGAAGTTCATCAATTGTTTTTTGGGCTTTTTGAGACCAACCGATGATGACATAATGGCCACTTCCTTTAAAGCGCAATTTCCCTTCCTCCTTAAGCTTGCGGTACACGCCTATTCCTTCTACCATTTTTCCGATAAATACACCAATTAAAGTTATCCCAAATAAGTATAGAAAAAGAGCAAACCATTTCCCTGCTACTGTTTGAGGAACGAAGTCACCATAACCTGTCGTTGTTATAGTTGTCATTACATACCAAAACCCTAAGAATAAAGTTGGAAAAGTCTCAGGTTCTAAATAATGAACAATAAAGGAGCTTAGAACAATGAAAATAATAGTACCTAGAACTAATGTCAGGTTCTTGATCTTCACAACTATTTTCATTAAGTCGAAGATAAATAACACGCCTCCCACTCCTATCTATAGCCGGTGCCTACTGTAGGGTGCCAGGCACCTTTAGTACAACACAGTGCTAAAGGTGCCTGGCACCGGGTGTTGCGACGGTGTGCACCATGTGGCACCGATGCTTTTACAGGTTTTCGTTTTGTTGTTTAATTTCTTCTCCTGCAATGCCTTGATTCGCTTCTTCTTGTTCTTTATGTTCGTTTACTGAGTCTCCAGCATAGTATGGATTTGAATCCTGTGGTGCATAGCTGCTCACATCGGAACGGACCGAATATTCTTCTCTTTTTGGTGTATCTGTTAATGTTGGTTTATTTGCTGCAATATTCTCTTTCTTCATTTAAAGCACCTCCACATATCGCTTTATTATTTTCCTTAAGGTAGGAATCTCAAATGAAAAAGAAGTTCTATCAACCTTCTTATGTATCACCATTACCTTACATTGGACTTGCAGGTACTACCTTCATTATTATAGTCCCTAAAAGACGTAGAATTATGTACTTTCGTTTATCGGGTATTAGTGTTATGAAGATTCTCTATATAACCACAACTGACTAACTAACACCGAACGCTTGTAATTTGGAGCGTTACTATTTTAGGGAATGCACAAGCCCTTATTTCAATGAAATTCATACTTAAACCACTATTAGAGTACTGAGAAGCTCTTATTTTTATCAAATCTGGTGAAACCGTCTGCTTGTTCAAACAATAAGATCCTCTGAGTGCCTTAAACTGCTCAAAACAGTATTATTGACTCAAATAAGGATCCCTGGAGTCCGTTTCCCCTTTTACAGCAGTCAACTTACTTCAAAAGGAAGCCAAATGCTTTTAAACCACAAAATAAATAGAGGGTAAAATCACATCGATTTTACCCTCTATTTTGTATGTTAATTTGTTCTTTTATTCCTATAGCTCTTACGCTATCTGATTTTCAAAAATCCCTTGTAAATACGTATTTACTCTCATAGCATTTTCATTCAACTGTTCGTTTATCGGTAAACCATACCTTGTCAACGTGACAAATAAGAAATACGCGATAAACTCTGGGTAATCTACCTGACTATTTTCCGCCATAAAAGCTAAAGACCCGGTTAATGACAAGGAAGGTGTGCCATTCACATCTATAACATATACTCGACCATCTTCACCTTCTCGCAAGTCTAAACGAATTAAATCACGTGCTCCAAGTGCTTGAAAAACTTGCATAGCCGTGTCTTTTATCTTTGCGCCCACTGGGGATGCAGCAGGAATAATCTCAAATTCACTACGAGACTGATGCTCCACCATCTTTACTTCTTGACTGCGAACATTAAAGGCTTCAGGAAAAGCAATGACTGGCAGAACGTTCGGTACACCGTTCCCGATCACACCAACCGTATATTCTCGACCCGGTAAGTACGTCTCAGCAAGGATCGGTTGATCACCAATCATCTCCCGCAATTGCTGTAATTTAAATAGTAATTCACTGCGATTTCTAGCAATCGATTTCTCGTCAATCCCAATACTACAACCGCCGCCGCATGGCTTAAGGAACATTGGATATCCTACGACATATTCAACTCGATCGATATTATCGTTATCTTCTTGTATATCACTAAAAACAAAGAAACGAGGAATAGCAATTTCTTTTTGCCCTAACTTTTCATACGTAATATCTTTATTACGGCAAGCTTCCATCGCTTGGACATCGGAATGTGAGTACGGTACACTTAATCCTTCAAGTACCGCTCTAATACTTAATGCACCTGATCCATCATACAAAGTTTCTGGTTCATCCAGAAAACCTTCTGCAATTACAAAAGCTAAATCCGGTTGGTTCACCTGAACTGCTTCTGCTAATTGTTCCTTACTAAATAGATTAAGAGGAATTACTTCCATTTGATAAGATTGAAAAACTGTTGTTAATCGTTGTACTGTCTTAGTAGACGCGCATTCTCTAAATGCCTCTGTTCTTTCCTCATCAGGTACCCAATTATAGACGAATAAAATTCTTAACGTCGTCAATTCCTACTCCCCATTCCAAATATAATTAAAGTTATATAAACAAGAAAATTATACTTAGATAGGTGTCCTTAAGCAATATGAAAATTTACGAAAAAACACGTTTTTCATAAATAAAAAGATTGACAAACAAACTTCTCTAATCCAATGAAATTTAATGTTCGATTTTCTTTTAGTTCCCTCCAGAAATCTCCATTCATTTGGATTTAAAAAAACGTTATCTTCTTATATTCGCCTTCCTGTCAACAAGTTGAAAATAACTAATATTAATGCGATAACAATAAGCACATGAATTATCCCACCGGCTAGTTCAAAAGAAAACCCTAATAACCATAACAAAACGAGTATACCGATTAACGTCCAAAACATATAATCACCTCATAAGTATTTGTGTTAATCAGATACCCGATTGTAAGAAGATTAATCTTCATCTTAAAATATCAGAACTTTCCGCTTAGATTATGAAAAGACTCTGTACTTACCTGATCGTGCCTGTTGAAATAATCCTTACTTCAACATGAGTCGTAACCTCCGTCCGTCTAAACACTTCTTTCCAATTTTCCTTACTCCAACCTCTTGGAGCTTTCACACGGAAGTATTCGCCAAAACCACCAGGATCGACACCTAGCTCTTGAAACTGGCGAACCGTATGAATCACCCGGTCTTCTATTCTCTCACTAATCTTCTCTTCAATCTCTTTTCTTTCTCCTAAACTTGCTAAATCTCTTGCCCCGTCATAATCAACGATACTTCCTCGAACATAAAAATGGAGAAACAACTCAGGGTTTTCTAAATCACCATTTGCTTCTGCACTAAACTTTGTCGCCACAAATTTTAAGATCGCCATCTCTTCTTCGCCTTCCCCGTTTGGTCCAGGAATCATAACGGATATATCAGGTAAGTTTTTTCTTTTCTTCATCGCTTGTACTAATTTAGATTCTTCAGGATCTAACCTCCCTACCATTTTATCACCACTAAAAAGAGCGACATTGGTAATTTTTAACGAATTTTCATTTACAATTTCAAGGTACGGTGCCGAAGGGTCTGATACTTCATCTGTACTTTTATTTATAAAATAATGAATAGTTGTAAACGGACTAAATGCAGTCATTACCCTTGGTTTTAATAACTCATTTAAATAGACGTTGATTTCGGGTTTATCACTATAGTCACGCTTAATCACTTCTTCAGTTGTCCCTTTAACAACCGCAATAAAAATATTCGTCCCTACTTGTGGATCACGGTATAAGTTTTCAAGTACCTTCCATAATCCTACTTTTCTTGCATACTCCTCGCTAAATAAAAGAACACGTAATTGAAGAGGGGACAGTACTTTTTCTGTTAAAGTAGAGATGTCCATAACCGATTGATGCGGCATTCGCACAACCGTTGAGAAGGTTTGAACTTGTTCCTCAGCATCATGTTGAGGTTGGGGCAGGGAGATATTGACTTTTACCCTTTCATCATCAACATAATCAAACCCCATCACACCAATCATCCCAAGATCCTCAATGACGGGCTGTTTAACGTTTGGATCATCACAACCAAATAATAGTCCTGTTAAAAAAACAAGCAATAGACTTGAAAAAAAGAGTTTCATAAAGACACCCCTTTCTCCTTTTCACGCTTAAAGAAGTGAACGATAAGTAAAAATATTGGGAGCAAATGAATTCCATACCCATAGAAAACAGCCCATTGGTCATAAATCACCGTTTGTAAATGAAATGGAATCGGGCCAAGAAATAAGAATAAGCCGATAGCGGCACATACATACAAATGCCATGTACGATTTTTATGTTTAGAAACCAAGGCATCCAACCCTTTTTTCGCAACCCAAAGATAAGCAGACGCTGTTGATAATGCTAAAAACACCCATATAGCGGTCCCGAAAGTTTCAATACGTTCAATGAAAGCTAATTGAACCGCTTGAAATAAATTAAGAACGGGAAATAATAAATTATCTAACTGCCAAGGTGAAAAATAAACGACACTCACTAAAGAAACAGCAACATAAAAAAATACGGCTAACCAAATACCAATGGAAGCATGTAAAAAGGCTTTTTCTTGGTTAATGATATAAGGATAATAAAATAAGATAAGTCCGAAGCCAAACATCGCAGATGCACCGCTATGTAGTGCCTGGAGCCATGCAAACATACTGACCTCAAAGGTGGGTATCGCATGTATCCAATTTCCAGATTGCATCGGCCATTTGAGGTAGTAAATCAACCAAGCTGTGAAAAAAAACGCAAACATACAAAAACGAGCAATCGATTTAATTCCCCCATTCACAATGCAAACTAGAACAATAAAAAATACAACCCCGATCCAAGTCATTGTATACTCTGGCAAGGTTACCGTTTGAACAAGCCTTAAATACCTTTGACTGACAGACGTTAAGGCAACTAATGCATAAAGTAACAAAATGAAGTTCATGACTTTCCCGATCAAAATGCCAAGAAGTTTCTCATTGATATTAAACAATGAATCGTTTGGATATTGCTTACACAAATAAATAATAGGTATGAGCAATAGATTGGCAAGCACTCCAAGCAAAATGGGTACGAGCCACAAATTATATCCCGCTTGACTAATATCATTCGGCAATGAAAATAATGAAATTCCAACCATCGTATTTTGCGCTAGAAATACGACGTGATAAGCATTTAGTTTTTTAAACTTACCTCTATCCATACGACTACTCCTCGTCTAATGGACGAACAAGATCTTTTTTCGCCCTAGATATTCCAGGTCGCTGCATAAAAAAATTTCCAGGTGCACGTAGAATGCTGTTAAATAAATCCGACCATTTTCTAGGAATGATTGGAGTTATAAAAGGTGAACCAAGAGAAGTTAAGTTAGATAAATGATTAAACAACCAGGCTAACGTAAGCATTTGACCAAACATGCCAAGAGCACCCGCTGCAAAAATAAATAAGTAACGAATAAATCGAATGGCATTACTCATCATGAAATTCGCTGGAATAAATGATAATAGAGCAGTAATAGCAACTAGTACAATTAAAATATTACTTGCAAGACCAGCTTCTACTGCTGCTGTTCCAATTACGATCCCGCCAACGATCCCAATCGTCTGCCCAATTTTGGTCGGCATTCGTGCACCAGCTTCGCGAAGAACTTCAATGACTAGTTCAATGACGAGAACTTCAATGACTGGTGGAAACGGAACTTGTGATCGCGATTCTGCTAATAAGGTCAATAATTGCTGCGGGAGCATTTCTGGATGAAAAGTCAAAACTGATACATAAGATGAAGTTAATAATATCGATATAAAAAATCCTGCTAACCTCAAAGATCGTAATAATGAAGCCGTAGTCCACCGGTTATAATAATCTTCTGGGGTGATAAACAACTCAAAAAAAGTAGCTGGTAGTACAGCTGCTTCAGGACTCCCATTCATCATTACTATGACTTTTCCATTCAATAATTCATTGATAACATTATCGGTACGAATCGTCATTCCGAATTGCGGAAAAGGCGATAACGGTTTATCTTCTAGTGCTTGCTTGAGAACAGGCATTCCAATAAAGCCATGGTACTCGATATTTTGCAAGCGGGATAAAACACGTTTCACATTTTCGTCATTCGCAATATTTTCTAAATATAAAACGGTCACCGTATTTTTCGTTTCTGTCCCTAATAACATGGACTTTGATTTTAAATAAGGTGAGCGAATTCTTCGTTTAATTAATGAAAGATTCGTTTGTAAACTTTCTACAAAGGAATCTTGAGGTCCGAGAACGGTCGTTTCATTTTCTGGTGCTGTAATGGAACGTTCGGGAACATTAAAAGTATCAATTGCTATAGCAAGGTTTTCTCGTTCAAATAACAACACAGTAAAGCCACTCAATATATGATGCAGCAGGTTTGGCAGCTCATCTTGTTCAAACGTTTCGAAGTCTTTAAATATCTCTTTGACCTGGCCCGTCTGTTTTTCATCAATAGGGTTAAAAACAACTTGATAAAGCAATGTTGTATCCACGAGTGAATCGAGATAGATTATGGTCGCGGTTTGATCACCAACTGTGATCTCTTTCATGACCAAGTCATCTATATCTTGTAAGCTCTGAGCAATTGCATCCCTACTTATAACTTGTTTCGTATTAGGATTAGCAGCAATTGGATCATGTGGTTGGGGGCCAGCTGATTTTTTTACTTTATTTAAATACCATTTCCAAAACACTCGCGACAAACTCCTTTGTACTTGAGGTCTTTGTTATTTATCCCCACAGGGAACGCTCATTATGTAAAATTCAAGAAAAACCTTTCGGAAATAGTGATACTTTTCATTATTTCAATATATCAATAGACCCTAAAAAAGGAGCTCCACAGTGGATGCTCCTTTCCTACAATTTAGTTAAATGGTTAAACGGCTTTTCTTTTGATACTGAAATAAAAACTCAGTTACACCATCTTCTTCATGGCTGGCGGTAATAAATTTTGTTGCACTCTTAACCTCACTTAACCCATTCCCCATAGCTACACCAATGCCGACATTTCTAAGCATTTCAATATCATTAGGACCAT
Organism: Alkalihalobacterium sp. TH-98; assembly: GCF_057473385.1. Taxonomy (NCBI): domain Bacteria; kingdom Bacillati; phylum Bacillota; class Bacilli; order Caryophanales; family Bacillaceae; genus Alkalihalobacterium; species Alkalihalobacterium sp. TH-98. The sequence goes on from NZ_JBYCKM010000014.1 coordinate 105,900, forward strand.
CCCCAAAGGCAGCCGTTTCTTGAGGGTCAATTCCATATTGATCTAATACCCTTTTTAAGCTATGCCACTTGGTTACAGGCTTTTTGGTGATCTCGACACTGGCACCCCAATTAATGATTTGTAACTGCGGGTTGATTTGGTCAGCTAAATCAAGGGCTGTCCTTTGACTTTCAAAGTCAACCATAACCTTTAGTATAGGCTCGTCTTTATCGACATCTTCATTAGCCAACCCCCACATATCAAAGAGAGAGTTCCCTTGTTTGCTGTGGACTTGGTAATTGTACTTTGATGTATGACTAATAATTAGTTCTGCATGATCAGTTACCTTATCATAGACTTCATCCACTAAGTGATTACCAATTGGTTCATCATTAACAACTTGTTGAATTTCACGATCATACACGACTGCACCATTTAGACAAATCATTGGAGTGTTCAGTTGAAGCTGTTGGTGAATAACAGTAGTCATATTAATTGGGCGTCCAGTAGCGAGGATAATTTTTACACCTTTTTCTTTTTGCTCTAATAAATAATCTTTATTCCTTTTAGATACCACTCCACTTTTATTAAGTAAAGTACCATCAAGATCAAGTACAATTGCTTTTAAATCTGGCATATTAATCTCCTTTATCATGTCATGGTGATTACTGTACCTACATTGGACAATATACCAGTTTAATGTAAATGGACTATGAGGTTAATGTTAATGTTTATAAAAATTTAGGAAGGATTGTAAATTCCGTGTTGGTTATGAAGGACCTTTCTGATGCCATTGTGCCTCGCTTTGTCCTTCATCACCTTTATGAAGGACACTTCTTCTGCCGTTCTTCCCTGCTTGGTCCTTCATCACCTTTATGAAGGACATTTCTTCTGCCGTTCTTCCCTGCTTGGTCCTTCATCACCTTTATGA
>NZ_JBYCKM010000015.1:0-21404 GCF_057473385.1 Alkalihalobacterium sp. TH-98
AAGCGGACTGAGAGGACGCTATTTGTGACAAATCCCTTCATTTCACGGTCGGAACGGACTGAGAGGCCTTTATTTAGCGAACTAGCGATGATTTTCACTAGTTTTTTAGAAAATAAGAGCCTCTCAGTCCGCAAACACCTCTATATTGACCGTTTTTACCGAAATAAGGGCCTCTCAGTCCGCCAAAATCCCACCACTCATGCCAGCGCGTTCCAACCAACGCTTCTATTGCTCCTCTCTTGTACAGTTCATTAAAAAAAGTAAGGAACTGCCAAAGCAACAGTTCCTCACCTAATAAAATGCCGTTCTCTTCCTTAAAATCCGCATTTATGAATTCATCAATGATGATGATGCTCCGCTGCCATGGCTATTTCTTTCGTCTCGTGAACGGTGCCAAATGGATGCTCAGGCGGGGCATAGATCGAATATACTTTTAGTGGTGTATTCCCCGTATTTGTGAGATTGTGCCATTTTCCAGCAGGAACCATGATTGCAAAGTCTGCGAACGCTTCTTTTTGAAAGTCTAAATGGTCTCTGCTGTCACCCATTTGTACAAGTCCTTGCCCTTCTTCGATCCGAATGAATTGGTCAAGATCCGGGTGCACCTCCAAACCGATGTCCTCTCCCACTTCGATACTCATCAACGTGACTTGCAAGTGTTTTCCTGTCCATAACGCCGTACGGAACGTTTCGTTTTCCTTCGTCACTTCTTCAATATCAACGACAAATGGTTGTGAGCCATAATCTTTTAATTGATTTAAAACAACTAGTCGCGATGCATTTTCTTGTTCACTAGTCAGCGCTTGCATAAAGGCATTTCGAATGTGAGGGTACGGTGAAGCCGAACCACTTCGACTATAGTGTTCATACCCTTCAACTTCAGCCTCATAAGCTTTTTGTAACCCTTCACGGTAACTTTGGAAAGGAACGCTTTCGATTTGATACACAGGCTCTCTTCCTGTAAAAGAATAATAGAGATGGGTTAATTGATTTAACTGTCCTTTTTTGCTTTCTAATGAGTGTAAAAGGTCTGTTCTATGTTTTTGATTTGGCGCTGCTTCAGCAAGTCGCATATAAAGATCAATAGCTGCAGCTTCTCTTTTTATTCCAGCAAGTACATCCTCTGCCGCTTGATAATCCGGTCCTTGGCTTCCTCTTTGCATGCCGTTAGAAGATTGATACATGTAACCATTCTGATAATAAGGATATGAATAGGTTTGAGGCATATAATACACGTATGTTCATTCCTTTCAAAATTGATCCAATTCTCAAGTTATCATATGCCCATATTTCAAAAATGTACTTCGGCTCACCTATTTATTTTTCAATTAAAAATAACAGGTAGAAAACAAATTAAAATTAAGATCGACGACGTATCTGGATATAAAAAGAAAAGCATGTAGAAATAAATAAACGCCGAGGTAATTATTATTTCTCGAAACACATGTGTCTCAAACTTCGGATAAAGCAATAAACAACTAGCTATTATAATAACCATGGCGGTATGTAAAAAGTAACCGAAATCCCATTCCCCATACCGTGGAATAGACGTGAACAATCCAATATTCATGAGAACGATAATAATAAAAACCGAGATATAATATCGTTTTTTTATGACTTGATTATATAATTCCTTCATATGTACTCCTATCAATACGAATGCAACTAAACTCGTATACTACCAAATTTCCCTAGTATAAAAGTAACATTTTCCAGAATTAAATATAATCAGTAGATTCCCTGGTATTAGTTTCAATTTGAAGCAATAAAAGTACGAGAAAAAAGTGGAGAACTAATCTTCTAATATCCTTAAATAGTAATCTTCTGTTATGTCATTACCTTCCGTTTCTTCTGTAGTGACATATTGCCATGTCCCGTTTTCATACCGGTGAATTTGCATACGATTGTTCCCATTCTCCCTCTTTACTAAGACAATCGCTTGTTGTTTCTCAACGCTGAAATAAACGAACGGCAACCGATCACCATAGGATTGGTTTCTACCATACCTCCCCCCAATTTCACTCCCTAAATTATTATCTTCAGCTCGGATATACTCGTAACTACTTAAATCCATTTGATGCGTCCGAGCAAATTCATTTTTTAAATTTACCGCAAAAGTATATTGTCTTCTTTCCGCTTCATATATATTCTTTAAGTACGTAAATTCCTCCTCAGCCACTTCAACCGGCTCTTTTGGTGTCCAAAACGGGAAAGAACTATAGGGGTTAAATGAAATCGATACAACGACAAACCCAACAACTAACACTAAAACAGAAGACGCAACAAAATCTAACATCGGTCTTTTCAATGACATTACTCCTCCCGTTCATTTCTTGTTGTAACTATTCTATCAAACTCCATATTTATAAATAATGTAGTTGTCTATTACTCAATAAAATTACAATGTTTTACAAATCACCTAAATAGAGTTCTGTTCTTTTTACGTTTTCTGTTTCATATGGTTATTGTTGATTAGATTTAAGGGGGACTAATGATGAGGCAGCAAGTTCAAGAGGCAACTTCACACCTGATTGAAAAGCTTCGCGGGATGCAATCCAACGACGGGTCTTGGCGCTTTTGCTTTGAAGGCGGTCCATTAACGGATGCGTATATGATTATTCTGTTAAGAACTCTAGAACAAGATGATGAATGGCTGATTCAACAGCTTGTCGCGCGGATTTTATCGATCCAGCAGCCAAATGGGTCTTGGAAACTGTTTCACGATGAAAAGGAAGGCAATCTTTCTGCAACGGTAGAAGCTTATTACGGCTTGTTGTTCTCTCATTATATGGACCCCAACTCTGTTGAAATGCAGCAAGCGAAACAATTTATTATCAAACACGGTGGGCTTACAAAAACGAATAGTTTAACGAAAGCGTTACTCGCTGTAACTGGGCACATTCCTTGGCCCAAGCACCTACAACTACCGATTGAAGGAATTCTGCTTCCACGCAATTCTCCTATACACTTTTATCAATTTGTCGGTTATACAAGAATTCATCTGACACCCGTTCTCATTACTTCAAATCTTAATTTTTCCTATAAAACGAGCACAACCCCTGATTTTTCCGAGCTCATTAATACGCGTTCCCCGATTGATCTCAAATTTAATACAGGTGACGAAAAACTGATATTAAATACTTTATTTGAACAGATCGGACCTCTTTTAATGAAACCAAAGGAAAGTCGACAGTTAGCTTTGAAAAAGGCAGAACGGTTTATGCTCGAGCGGATTGAGCCAGACGGATTACTGTATAATTACTTTGGAGCTACCTTTTTTATGATTTTTGCTTTGCTGAGCCTCGGCTACAAGAAAAATCACTCCATCATCCAAAACGCACTACATGGACTCCGTAACCAACTCTGTTTGACGAATGATTTTTACCACATTGAATATTGTCCATCGACCGTCTGGGATACGGCATTACTTAGCCATGGTTTACAACAGGCCGGTGTACATGAAACGGATCCGATGATACAGAATGCTGTGACCTACCTTTTGTCGCGGCAACATTTATTGTTTTCAGATTGGGCACTAAACAATCCTGATGTACTTCCAGGCGGCTGGGGGTTTTCTGACTTTAATACATTGGAGCCCGATGTTGATGATACGACGGCTTCACTCCGGGCGATGAGAGCGATTATTAGTCAACAGCCTGCACTTCGAAATAGTTGGGACCGTGGGTTAGACTGGGTGTTATCGATGCAAAACAATGACGGGGGCTGGTCCGCTTTTGAAAAAAATTTAGATCATCCACTGATTGCGCAATTACCGTTTAAGGATGCCTATCGAGTTCTCCTAGACCCTTCTACAGCAGATCTAACAGGAAGAACCCTTGAGTTATTAGGGAATGATGCCAATTTACGACTGCCTCATCCAGCGATTGAAAAAGCAACGCAATGGTTAGTGAACAACCAAGAAGAAAACGGCTCGTGGTATGGACGTTGGGGAATTTGCTACATTTACGGGACGTGGGCGGCCATCACGGGTCTTCTAGCGAGTGGAATGGAACCGTCTTCTGCTCCGGTTCGAAAGGGCGTCAACTGGTTGCTTTCCGTGCAAAACGCAGATGGGGGCTGGGGAGAATCTTGCTATAGCGACATTCAAAAACGATATGTCCCTCTTGGAGCTAGCACCCCGTCTCAAACCGCTTGGGCATTAGATGCGCTAATCACAGCACACGATCAACCGACGAAGGAAATCATTAAAGGCATGACCTACTTAATTAAATCGCTTGCTCAAACGGATTGGACCACTGAATATCCGACAGGCGGCGGCATTCCAGAAGTCTTTTACATTCACTATCACAGTTATAAATATATATGGCCCCTGCTTACCATGAGTCATTATTTAAGAAAATACTAGGGGATATAAAGTTTGTGAAAAGGTGTGCCTCTACACAGAGGTGATGAAGGACTATACTTGATCCAAGTGCCACGGTAGTGTCCTTCATTGAGATGATGAAGGACTGTTCATCCTACTACTGCAACGATTGTGTCCTTCATTGAGATGTTGAAGGACAGTACATCCTACTACTGCAACGATTGTGTCCTTCACTAAGGTGATGAAGGACTGGCATCCTACTACTGCAACGATTGTGTCCTTCATTGAGATGTTGAAGGACTGTTCATCCTACTACTGCAACGATTGTGTCCTTCACTAAGGTGATGAAGGACTTTACCTCCTACAACTGCTACGATTGTGTCCTTCATTAAGCTGATGAAGGACTCTACCTCCTACAACTACTGCGGTAGTGTCCTTCATTAAGATGGCGAAAGTTTTTTTGTGTGCAATTCTAATGTGATTTCTGTTGATACTTCTGCTGTTATTTAACCAGTGTGAGAACTACTATTATAAACGGTGAACTTTATGAATGTTGCATTTCGAAAAAAATATTTTAATTACAAACCTTTTAACGAATGAAGAGGTTTACAATGATATAGTTCCATTCCTTTTCCGATTGCTTCATTATTACTAAAAAGCAAAGCTCTTTAAGAATAGGTTGTATGTGCCGTATTGTTTGTTCCGGTAGGGTTCTTTATTTTCTCATACAAATATTGGACCGCATAAATTAAATATGCTTTATAGTGAATGTAGAAAAAGAACTGTAAAGGATTTAACCGGTGGAGACCAACAATTCTTAATTTCTTAAGAAAATCCATAACGACAAAAGCAAAGATTCCATCTACCATCGCATTAAGTAAGATAAATTTTTTAAAGTTTCCGTACGAATATTTGAGTATCCATATCGTAAGTGGCATATACGGACCCACATTAAACGGAAGTTCATCCCTCATAAACCATTTGGGCTTATCATAGAACTTCCACCAATTCCGCTTTCTCCCGTACAAATGATTTAGAATTTCAAAAACTATAACAAACATACCTGCTAATGAATACCTCTTTACGTTACGCTTTCCTATAAAAAGTAACGATAACCACGGGATCAAAATGATGGACACATTAAATAAGAAATGTCTCCTTGATACTGCCATTAAATCACCTCATTTTTGTTTTTATTGTTTATTCATTTTTAAAGTGCCCAATTTCATAAAAAAAACTGCAAACAGCAGTCAGTTACAACCTTAACCTACCTTCTATTTGATTTTAATGAATAAAACCATGCACTCTTATGGTTTGAATAAAGTATCTCCTTTAGTTATAAAAAAAAAGACACTAATACTAAGTGTCTTTCTCTACTTGCCAGATTTGTTCGCTTATGTTTTTAAATTTCATTACGCCCCTTTTTGACAGGCCTAAGCGTTATCCCTTCTGCAATCAGTGTTTCCTGTAGTTTCCGAGCAAACGCAAGTGCATTTGCTCCATCTCCATGCACACAAATGGTATCCGCTTGAATGGGTACCATCGAACCATTAACCGCTCGTACTGTCCCTTCTTTCACCATCGTTAACACTTGTTCAATCGCTCGATCTGTGTCATGAATTAATGCATTTTCTTGTGTGCGCGGGGTTAATGTCCCATCAGGCTGATACGTTCTGTCTGCAAACACTTCATTTGCTACCGTTAACCCAACCTTCATACCCGCTTTTGTTAATTCCCCTCCCGACAATCCGAACAATACAAGGGATGGATCCGTGTCATAAACGGCTTGAGCGATCGCTTCAGCCATTACAACATCTCGAGACGCCATATTAAACAATGCGCCATGAGGCTTTACATGATGTAACGGAACATCATGAAGCTGACAAAATCCTTGCAGCGCACTAATTTGATAAATCACAAAGTTGTAAATATCCTCACGATCAGTTTGAATGTTACGTCTTCCAAACCCGAGTAAATCAGGGAACCCAGGATGAGCTCCGATGCTTACCCCATTTTCTTTTGCTAATTTAACTGTTTTGGCCATCACATTATGATCACCGGCATGATAACCACACGCAATATTGGCTGATGTAATATGCTTTAAAATCAGCTCGTCCTGTCCTACGACAAACGAGCCAAAGCTTTCGCCTAAGTCACAATTCAGATCCACTACTTTCATTTCGATCACCTACACATTTTTTCATTAAAGTTTAAAGGTTACACCCGTACGCAATTCGATTAATTCTTGTTCTCGCTTCAGATAAAGCTGTTCTGCTTCCAGTACGGATACTTCTTTAAAACGAACCTTGTCCCCTGGCTTTAGTTGAGCCATAAGTGAAATATCGACGGACACCACTTGAGCCATTCGTGGGTAGCCACCTGTCGTTTGTCGATCTGCTAATAAAACAATTGGATTTCCGTCAGACGGTACTTGGATCGTTCCTAAAGCAACTGCTTCTGAAATCACCTCAAACGCTTCAGAGAGTTGCAGCGACGGTCCGGAAAGACGATAGCCCATACGATCAGATTGCGGCGTCACGCTGAACGTTTGGTCAAAAAAGGCTTGTCTACTCTCAGAGGTAAACCGTTCATAATGAGTGCCAGGAATTACACGAATCGTAATATCCTTTGGCGCTGGCTGAAGAAATGTTGTCGCCACACTCCAGGAAGTCGTCGAAAATGGACCATCACTTGATGCGGACAATTCCTCAATTAACCGCGTCGATTGCGGCCTGCCCGTGTTAATGGTCAGCTGATCACCAGCTTTTAATGCTCGCCCTTTGTACCCGCCAATCTCAGCACGAAGGTAAGTGCTTCGACTTCCCATGACTTCTTCAATATCGAACCCACCTGAAAAGGCGAGATACGCCCGGCATCCGGATACACATGGCCCAAATTGAAGAACACTTCCTTTTTTTACATATACCGGCTTATATAAAGGAACAGGTTCCTTTTCAATCGTCGGTGACAAGTTTGCGCCAGTAATTGCAATCAGTATGTCTTGTTCAAACTCGATAGTCGGCCCAGTTAACGTGATTTCACATGCCGCTTCTCCTTCGTCATTGCCAACGAGTAAATTGGCTATCCGCAATGCATAGGAGTCCATCGCACCACTCACAATCACACCATATTTTTGAAATCCGACTCTCCCCAAATCCTGTATCGTCGTTAATAAACCCGGCCGAAGAATTTTTATACTCATGCACTCCCCTCCTTATACTCTTCTAGAGTAATCGGTTTAAAACGAATGACATCTCCGGCCTGCAGAAGAGAAGGGATTGTATCATTTGGGCAAAACAATTCAACTGGAGTCCGTCCAATTAATTGCCATCCGCCAGGTGTCGAGATCGGGTACACACCCGTTTGACTTCCCGCTATTCCTACCGAGCCTTTTACAATGGTCGCCCTTGGGCTTGAGCGTCGCGGGGCTGCAATCTTTTCTGACATCCCGCCTAAATACGGGAACCCTGGAGCAAATCCGATCATGTACACAAGATATTCTCCGCTCGAATGAATTTGGATCACTTCATCCGTTGTCAGGTTATTATGCTTAGCCACAAATTCTAAATCAGGACCTAATTCTCCGCCATAACAAACAGGTATCTCAATTTCTCTAGGAGAATACTTCTTTATATCCGTCAGCTTTTCCACCATTTTTTTTAAATAAAAAGAAACGATGTCATAGGCTGACCTAGTGTTTTCTGACGAATAACCACTGGTCTGTTCAGACTGAAAGACTCGAAGCGGATCATAATAGACGGTCACACTTGAAAATGCTGGCACACATTCAATGAACCCTGCAAATGGGCGTTCTTCTAAATGATACGTGAACGTTTTCACTCTTCTATGTAGATCTATATTAATTCTTTTTCCAAATTGAATTGTAATCGCCGTCTCACTTAATGGATAGATGTCAAATGATGCACCTTTTTCTTTCTTAGTCATTCTTTTCACCTCCTCGATATCCGTTCTGAATTTCAGAACATCCTGACTTAATCCTGAACTTGATCTTCCATCTCATCTATTAATTTACTAATATTATTTACATCATAATCAACGATTTTATTATGTAATTTAGAAGGAAACATCGTTTTAATATCATCGATGTAATTACTGCCATCGCCCGGTAAAGTATGCTTTAAAATTTTGAATGACTGTGTATTTTTTTCTGCATGTAAAACCATAGGAACTGACATCCCTGTTCCTTGCTCAAGGTTTTTCCCCTCTTGATAATATTCTTCAATTAAAGCCCATAAGTAGACTTCAGCTGCATTTAAATCTGTCCCCAAAATTTCATAGGCTGTAAACATCTCCCCGCCAAAGTTCGGTTGAAGTACTTCTTGCGTCAAATAATGTTCAATGACCTTTTCTTCATTTTCCGATATCGTCCATTGGCCAGTTGCTTCTGAATGCTGACATCCAACCGCTATTAAAATGACGACAATTAAACTTATCCATACTATTAATTTTTGCTTCACAATTATTCGTCCCCTTCAAAGTTACTTATCAAGTATCACAAGTAAAACTTTACCACAAAAAATAAAACAAGAGACTATTTTTCCCTTTCAAGAAGATCAATAATAAATTTCTTCATTTTTTTCAAACCAAAAGCAAGTCAGCTTCGTCTAAAATGTAGGAAGAGGTGATACCTAGATGAACGAACTAGAACAATTGGCGGTGACAGATGAAAGAATGGATGAGAGAGAGCAAATAATCGATCAATTAATGCATGATTATAGCGACGGGATCCTACATCTCGTCTATACATATGTAAAAAATCGCACAACCGCAGAGGATTTAACACAGGAGATTTTTATCAAGTGTTATGAAAAATTAGGCCAGTTTAATCAACAGGCTTCGATCAAAACATGGGTCTATCGAATTGCCAGCAATCATTGTAAAGACTATTTGAGAAGCTGGCATTATCGCAAAATAACCTTGAACGAGAAACTAATCAACTATCTCCCTTCTCAATCCAAACACGTTGAAGAGGAAGTTATTATGAAAAGTGAAGAAAATAACTTGGCCAGTGCTGTCATGGCTCTCCCGATGAAGTACCGAGAAGTCGTTTTTCTTCATTATTATGAAGAACTGTCAGTAACAGAAATAAGCAAGGTGACGACTGTAAATGTAAATACCATCAAAACGAGATTAAAACGTGCAAAAGAATTACTGAAAGACCAAATGACTAGGAGGCTGAACGATGAGTGATCCATTTCATAACTTGAAACATTCAATGAAAAAATCGGTTTTTAAGGAGTTTACCTTTTCCGATGAGCGAAAAGAGGCTGTAAAGGAAACGATCCGAGAAAAACAATCTCAACCACATCTTCAAGCTTGGAAAGAGGAAACGATACTGGCTGTATTCGAATCCATCCAACATGAAGCCAAACACGGCTACGACATTTCTACTCAACTTTTTCAGAAAGGGGAACTTCGTTTTGACCATAACGAAGGACAGCTTTATACTCTCTTACATCTACTCGAAAACAAAGGTATTTTAAGTTCAAAGTGGATCGATGAAAAGAAACATTACTCTTTAACGAAAAAAGGGAAAAAGTACTTAGTTGCTTCCAAACAAGAACATTCTAAACGACGTTTCTCCCTGAAACACTTACTTGAGGAGGCATCTTTATGAGCTCTTCTAAATTCGAGGAATTTTTAACGAAAGTAACATCTAGAGTAAAATCCAAAGAAGCACACGGGATGATCAAAAAAGAACTCACACATCACCTCGAGGAGCTCAGCCGATCCTACCAAAAAAGCAAAGCTTCTCAAGAAGAGGCGGATGAAAAAGCCGTTCAATCGATGGGAAATCCTTTTACGATTGGAGAGAACTTAAATTACCTCCATCGCCCGAAAATGGATTGGGTCCTGATTTCTTTATTTGTAATTATAGCAGCGATTAGTTTTCTTCCGCTCATTGGCGGAGTTTCTGAATTGGTAGTACCGATCACCTATTTTATACAACGTCAACTCCTCTGGTTCTTGCTTGCTGTTCTTATTATCATTGGTTTTCTTTTCTTTGATTACAGAAAATTAACGAACTGGTGGATCTTCTTTTACAGTAGTGGTTTGTTTCTACTTGTGTATACCCTTCTATTTGGTAATATGCGTAATGGAAGTCAAGGATGGATTTCATTCGGCAGCATTATCATTGATCTGACGCCAATCATTTTACTTTTATTATTCCTTGCGTGGGCTGGAATCTTTAACAAGATTAACGAGTTTACCAGTTGGCCTAGACAAGGGGTACTATTCATATTATTTTGGACGCCCATCTTTTTCTTTATGATGCTTCCACACGTTGTTTTTTGTATCATTTACTTTTTCTGTCTAGTAACGATGTTTGCTTGTTCACAGGTTCATAAAAGTTTAGCCCTGAAATTAGCTGCAATCAATGTGGCAACAGGAGTTATTTTAATCACTACTGTAATCCTTACTTCTCGCGGGGGTTATCTGTTTAATAGACTATTTGCTTTTATTAACCCTGAGGCGGACCCATCTGGAGCAGGATACATTTATATTGTCGTTAGAGATATCCTTTCACAAGCAGGGTGGTTCGGGAACGGGTTTAATGATCCGAAGGTAGGTTTACTTCCTGCTGTTCATACAGATTTTGCTTTTCCTTATCTCGTTTATTCTCTTGGCTGGGCATTCGGAATCGTCCTTTGTATCATCCTGTTGACATTTATTTTGCGAATGGCAAAAAATGCGTTTAAAACAAAAGATCGATACGGAAGAATACTAGTTATGGGTGGTGCTGCCTTATTTGCAGTTCCTGCCTGCTGGAACATCCTCATGGGCTTTGGAATCCTGCCGATCATGGGAATCTCGCTGCCATTTATCAGTTACGGGGGAAGTATGTTGCTATTTTACTCCGCCATTCTAGGGCTCATTTTGAATGTGTATCGTCGAAAAGATATCGTAGAACCAACAATAGTCCATTTACATTCAAATCGTTCGTAATATAAATGTGGTAACAAAAGATGTTGAGTGGTTTTAATATATTGGCTAGGTCCCTCATGAGTGGCGCCTAGCTTTTTTATGTATTTTATACAGCTTTCTATTCCACTAACGCTCCCAGTTAGTGGAATAAATTTAATCAATATTATTTAACTTTTTCACAATCTCTCCCACACCAATTGCGATAGCAGAATTAAGTAACCCAAATAGTGATACTATTCCTACCATGAGATCACTACTAAACATTGAAAATATTACACATAACACACTTAATAAAAGCATAACGAAACCAAATCCAATCAAAAATTTAGCTATAAATTTACTTTCTTCTATTAACAAAATCTCACCCCGCAATCTTTTTTAATACTGCGTTCATTCAAACTTTAACCTTTTATTTTCTCTGTATTACACTTTAAAGACATAAAGTAAATAATTCCAGTTCCTATGATACATAAGATGCCACTTAATATTCCGAAATAGAGGAAGACTTGACCACCTATTGTCGGTGAATTACGAACGGTATAGCTAAGTATAAACAAGGTTCCTCCTAACAAAGATAGAAAATAAACCAATCGTTTTTTATGGCTCTTTAATAGCTGGTAGCTAATAAGGAGTACCAAATACAATCCACTGATTACCATAATAAGAGGAAACGTTGGTTGAAACTTCGCTGCGTATACAAAATGATCAAGTTGCGATATTTGGTAAGCATATTGTATTTCTCCATATAACAATTGAGAAAATGGTGTTGAATATTCCCATTCCCACGGGTTATCTAATATAGCACTTCCTTCATACCAACTGGCAAAAGTAGAAAACAAAAAAGAAGTAATGGCGATTACCAATTGTATAAAAAACAAAACCAATTATTTCACCCTTTCACTATCCTATTTTGTTAAAGCTCCCGTTTGTTGAACAAACATTACACCACTTTATACCTTTGTATATAAATGTTTATCATCTCGCAAATAAGAAAAACCTGTTTCATCAAAATCATTAAAAATTGATAAATAACCTTCCTCAGTAACAAAACCTAAACCATGCAATAATCGGTTGGAAAAAAGGTTGTTATTATTTAAGTCAAAAGCCACTTCGATAACTTCAATTTTTCTTATTGTCTGTCCGATAATGAGATAAATATTTTCAATTGCATTTCTTCGCCATTCGAGATTTAATTCGTCACTACCATACCAATCCAACTTTTCCTCTAAATCAATTTCACCCCATGTAATTGCAATTTCATTGTCCTTAATAAAACAGAATTCTAATTGCTTACCATCAATAACAATAATCACAGGACATTCAGCCCAAAACAACCCATCTGAAGCATTATGTACTGTCCAAACCTCAGCAATATTTAAACCAATTAATGACCTTAGCTTATCCCTATGCTCTTCTAAGAGCTTATTTCTATCCTCATAGAAGGTTGGAGTATAATTTTTAATGCCAAACAACCCAAAACACCTCTATTCTACTTTTTACTAACGCTCCTTTTAGTTTAAGTGTAATTATTCAAATTCATGAATGATTGCATTTTTCAAAGTCTTGCTTTAATAATGAATACATAAGTAGATCATCAAATTTTCCGCAAGTAAATTCATAATTTCTTAAAAGTCCTTCTTTTATAAATCCCTTTTTTTCTACTAACTTTTGTGATGAAATATTAGGGGGTTCAATTAATGCTTGTATCCGTTGTAAATTCAATTGATCAAATCCGTATTTAATTACTGCTTCAATCGCCTCACTTGCAATGCCTTTTCCCCAATATTCTTTATTTAACTCAAAACCAACGTCAGAACGGCAATGCTGTGAAACTATATTTAGAAAACCACAACTGCCAATAACCCTTGATTTCCCTCTTAGGGTAATTCCCCATCTAATTCCAGTTTTTTTTTCAAATATTGATTGATACCAAGAGATTTCATCCAATGCGTCATTAGTTGATTTAAAAGGGTCTAATCCGTAGTGCTTCATTACATCTTTATCAGACAAATACTCTAAGATACTTTCTGCATCATCCTTGGTTACTTGTCTTAAAATTAATCTATTTGTTTCAATTACAGGAAATACATTTATATCTATCATAATTATCCTCCAAATTTCATCAAATTTTATTTAGTCCATACCCATTATGTTTGATAAGTGGTAAAACTAAGTTCAATTAACCTGCCTCGTTAGCACAACAAGCGATAGCCATTGTTTCGCTATCACCACCCGTTATTTGAATAAATTAAATTTCGCCTCTTACAAAAGGGGAAAATACTGAATAAACAGACCAAACGAAAACGATCCAAAATGTAAGAGAAGTGACACGTTCGCTCAGCAATGGACTCTTTTTAGAAAATATATAAGCTCTTATCAATGTATATAGACAAAATAGGATGAAGGATAATCCAAACCAAACGACACCTATATCTCCAATATACGCTATGCCAAAATTTTCATATACCTTACTTAATACATTTTCAGTCATGATAAATCCAACAAATAAGAAAATTATTATTTCTATAAATGTGATTACATACATTTTCCATAATGCCAAACAAATCACTTCTTTCCCTCTTTTGTTTTACCATAAAACTCCAATAACTTAATAAACAAAACTGTCCATTACTTCAACAAGGAAAAAGGCGATAACCGTTATTAAGCTATCGCTCTCGTTAGCTTAATAACCTTGAAATCCCAAAAAATATTAAGAGGATAGCAAGAAAACAAGAAGCTAAGATATACTTTTTATTACCATCTGAGAATGCATATCCAAGGACCAAGAAATAAAATCCAAATAATATATTTATAATTCCTTTAAATAAATCTGATTCAATGAATTCTGGCATAATTAAATACACAAATAAAATTGGAAACAGTACATTAGGTTTTTTTAACGTTGTTACTATAGTTTGCAATACATCCCCCCCTAATTTATTATTAAACAATCCTGCCTTTAGTTTAACATCATTTTCCAATATATAGGCATAAAAAAAGAGTTGCATCTATTACAGCCCGTAATTTTACTATCGCACCCATTAGTGAAATAAGGTGCATTTGATTATCTGGTTAAATTTCATCAACAAACCACTACTTTTTTTACATTAAATATCTAGAATACAGAGCCCAAGAAAATAGAAAAAGAATTGCTTGATTCGTAGCATCAGTTCCTCTCCGATGGTTGTTACAGACACCTTTATTAAGCAGCCTCTTTACTAACAGCCTTTTCCCGGTCCTCGCTTCAGCAATGCTTTTATTGAAATGCCGAAACACCTTTTGTCGCCAGCTTAGTGATCAATTCCGCCATTTCTTTTGGGGACTCCTTCAAACCATTTTTGAGCCAAGTTTGCAGGATATGGATACTGCCGTTTGCGATAAATAGGGTTAAATATTGTTTATTTTCGTCGGGGATGCTACTCCCAGGAAACCATGATTTTAGTAAATGGTTGTGAGCGAGCATAATCACTTTTTTCTGGAATGCCGGATCACCGTGTTCACTGAATAATACCTGGCAGCTTTCCTGGTTTTCTGCGATATATTCAAGCAACTTTTCCGTCATCTGAATCGCTTCATCATCTTTGTTATAGTTGTAAGAAGACAGGGTATTGTTTAAGTCTTCAATGATCTCGTCCTCGATTTGTGAAAGAAGGTCGTACAAATCCTTGTAATTGGAGTAAAAGGTGGACCGGTTAATATCAGCCATTTCGCACACCTCTTTAATCGTGATGCTCGATAAAGGCTTATCATGCATTTTCTTAATAAAGCTTTCCTTTAATACATAGCGCGTATATTTCTTTCGTCGATCCATCTTTAAACCCATCAATTTATCCCCTTTTGTTACATATCCAACAAATCATTGCAATGTGTTGGAAAACTAATATTTTTTAATAAACTGTTTGTTGATAAGACTACACAGTGTCATTATAATTATTTCTTAGTGAAGACTCAAGGAGTGGTTACATGGCTGACATTGCAGCAAAAATTATAAAACACAATAAAGCAATCGTAATTGTTTTTATGGTACTAACAATGGTTAGTGCCGTCGCACAGTTTTTTGTTCATGTGAATTACAACATGAGTGACTATATGCCTGAAAACACCTCCTCCACCATTGCCGTTGAGATCATGGAAGAAGAGTTTGGTGGCGCGATGTCTAATGCCCAGGTCATGGTAACGGATGTTACCGTCCAGGAGGCACTCTATTATAAAGAAAGACTTGAGCAAATAGACGGAGTTACAGATGTGATCTGGCTCGATGATACCGTTGATTTAACGATCCCACTTGAAATGATGGAGCAAGACTTAATAGAAACCTATTATCAGGATCATAATGCTCTTTTCTCTCTCTCCATCCGTGAAGGTGACGAAGTCATTATTACCGATGAGATTTATGAGCTCATTGGCGAGGAAAATGCCCTCGTAGGAGAAGCAGCTGATACAGCCGTTTCTCAGAAAATGGCGTTCACTGAAAGCATGTATGCAGCCATGCTGTTAGTTCCTATCATTATAATCATTCTCGTTCTTTCCACGAATTCCTGGATCGAACCACTGTTTTTCCTTACCGCTATTGGTGTGTCGATCATTATCAACCTTGGGACAAATATATTTATTGGGGAAATTTCCTTTGTCACACAGTCTGTCAGCCCCATTTTACAGCTGGCCGTATCCCTTGATTATGCGATTTTCCTGCTTCATAGTTTTTCAGAACAGCGCAGGAAGACATCCACACCAGAAGAAGCGATGCAGATGGCGATTAAAAAATCAACTCCGGCTATCGCAGCCAGTGCCGCTACAACTTTCTTCGGTTTTATGGCGCTAACATTCATGCAGTTTGAAATCGGCGCGGATTTAGGAATTAACCTAGTCAAAGGTATTGTATTCAGCTTTATCAGCGTGATGGTGTTTCTTCCTGCCTTGACAATTATGTTTTATAAATGGATCGATAAAACTCAGCACAAACCTTTCATCCCTGCTTTCAGGTCCATTGGCAAGAGAGTGCTGAAGGTAAGATATATCAGCTTGATCATAGTTTTCCTCGTGATTGTGCCTGCTTATCTGGCACAGCAGGAAACAGCATTTATATACGGAATTGGCGAACAACCAGAGGATACTCGCCTAGGGAAAGATGAGACAGCTATAAATGCTGTGTTCGGTAAGTCCACACCTGTTGTACTTCTCGTTCCAAGAGGAGATGTGGCCAGAGAGGTTCAGTTGGAACAGGAACTTGAGGAAATTGAATATGTTTCAAGTATCATATCCTACAACCAGTCTGTCAGCCCTGCGATACCACCCGAGTATTTGGAGGAATCGATTAGAGAACAGTTCCATTCTGAAAACTACAGCCGGATCATTATTAATACAAAAACAGAATCGGAAGGTGATATTGCCTTCAACGTGTTTGAAAACATTATGGCTGTAGCAAAAACGTATTACGGTAAAGAGGCATTCGCACTCGGTGAGAGTGCAGCCCTTTACGATATGAAAACAGTCATACAAAAGGATAACTATATCGTGAATATACTCACTGTTGTAGCTGTCGGCCTAGTATTATTATTTACATTCAGATCCCTGGCGTTGCCGGTCATTCTGTTGTTGACTATTCAGTCAGCCGTTTGGATAAATCTTGCTGTTCCCTATTTTACTGACACGCCATTAGTTTTTGTTGGTTACTTGGTTGTCGGTACTGTCCAACTTGCGGCCACTGTTGACTATGCCATCTTATATACGGAGAACTATCTGCACAACAGAAAAGTAATGCCTGCAAGACAAGCGATCATGAAAACGATTGATGACAAGACATTCTCTATTTCCATCTCGGCTGCGATTTTAGCAAGTGTTGGCCTGATTTTATGGATAACTTCTACAAACCCGATCGTTTCATCTATCGGCCTGCTGCTAGGCAGAGGTGCTATTTTGGCCTTTATTATGGTTTTATTCTTCCTGCCGGCGGTACTGCTTGTCTTTGACAAGATCGTCTCTAAAACTACATTGAAAGCAAATTTTTATAAGGAGGATTAATAGATATGAAAAAGATAATAACTATCGTTTTAACAACAACCCTCCTCTCCTTCCCGGTTATATCCGGGCTAGCGAATGAAAACCAGGATCATAATTCCTCCTCTCTTGAAGGGACAAAGAATTTGGCACCTGTGAGCACAGCGGCAGCAGGTGAAGCCTCTTCAAAGGAAGAGGTGGTCTATGGAACCTTAAATTCTGACGGAACTCTGAATGAAATATATGTAGTCAATATGCTAGAAGTTACTGAGCCTGGTGTAATTTTCGACCACGGAAATTACACCTCGGTAAAAAATTTAACCAACTTGTCCGAGATCAAGAATATGGACGGTACTGTTCAATTGGATGCTCCCTCAGGTCTCTTCTACTACCAAGGAAATATGGAAGAAGCTGAACTACCTTGGGATTTTGATATTTCTTACCGTCTCGATGGAAAGGAAGTTTCTTCCGATGAGCTTGTAGGAGAAACAGGACGTCTAGAACTTGTCATTAACACAGAAAAAAATGAAAAAGGCAATTCGATTTTCTATGAAAATTATACGTTGCAAATTTCTTATACGCTCGATACGAAAAATATTAACATTATAGATGCAACCGATGCCAACATTGCTAAAGCCGGGAAAAAGCGCCAGATCACCTATACAGTGATGCCGGACAGCGACGCCTCCTTCCGACTTACAGCTGATGTGACAGATTTTGAAATGGAAGGCATCAATATTAATGCGATTCCTTTATCGATGGTTATCGATGGTCTTGATGTAGACGAAATGACTGGTGAAATGCGAACATTAAGTGATGCCATTGCAGAAATAAATAAGGGAGTTTCTGAATTAAATAATGGTGTTGCTGAGCTCAATAATGGAGTCCAAAAGCTACGTAACGGCTCAGGAGAGTACAATAAAGGGATGAGGGAAATAAGCAGATCTTCCTCTGAAGTCATTGAAGCTTCCGCATTAATTGAAGGTGCTCTCGCACAAGTGCACAGAGAGTTGAGCGGCTCGCCAGATGTCGATTTAAGCGACCTTGCAGAACTCCCAGCAGGCTTGTCACAAATGGCAAAAGGCCTTTCTGAAGCAGGCGACGGACTGCTCCAGCTCCACGGCGGGTTCTCAGAAGCATTCAATGCGCTAGATGAAGCTATAAACAAAATTCCAGCCGCTACCCTTTCTGAGGAAGAGATCCAGCAGCTATATGCGAGTGGAGCTGATCCTGAAACTGTTGGCCACCTGATTGAAGTATATACGGCAGCCCAAACGGCAAAGGGAACTTACAATGCAGTAAAACAAGCATTTAGTACAACTGAAGAAGTACTGAAAGACGTTGGTGGTGCACTTCACGAAATGAGCGGTCACCTATCGGTAATTGCCAATGAGGTTAGCGCCGGTATGGCAAATATGGAAGGACTGGACGGACTGAAAAAATTAGAAGAAGGCCTCGCACAGCTTTCAGCGAACTATGGTGAGTTCCATTCTGGTCTCGTTTCGTATACGAACGGGGTTGGCAAGCTGGCAGATGCTTATGCTGAAATTAATTCAGGAATTGGTGAGCTGGCAGACGGTACCGCTGAGCTGGAATCTGGCGTCAATGAGCTGGCAGATGGCACAAGTGAATTAGCTGACGCGACTAGCGACTTACCTGATCAGCTTCAGGAGGAAGTGGATGCGATGCTTGCAGAATTCGACAAATCCGATTTCGATCCTGTATCGTTTGTGTCACCGGATAATCGTAACGTTGAATATGTACAATTTATTCTAAAAACAGAAGCGATCGAAATAGCAGATGATCAAACAGCCGCTGTTGAGGAGGAAGAGGAACCTAGCTTCTGGCAGCGATTAAAAAAATTATTCTCTTAAACCTTGAAGTAACTTAGTCTAATAATTCTTATGATAATTCTATTCAACCAGGCAGGTTTTGTTATTTCTGCCTGGTTTTATTTTGCATTTAATTAAAATTAATGAACTCCCAGTTTCGGTAAACTTTTATCCATGAATACTACTCCTACAAAGATCTAAGAATTCACTTCATATCTTGAACTTTTTTACTGAAAAATCGGCGAATACGCATAGACCGCTGGTGTTCCTCCCGAGTGTAAAAACAAAATGTTATCGCTTGGCTTAAAATATCCTTGCTTAATCAAGCTAATCAAGCCGTCCATTGCTTTTCCTGTATAAACCGGGTCGAGAATGATCGCTTCAGTTCGTGCTAAGAGTTTTACCGCTTTTAACATACCTTCTGTTGGAGCCGCATAGGCCGGACCGACGTAATCATCAAAACACGTGATTTTTTCTTTTGGGATCACATCCTTTATCCCGATGTGAACAGCTGTTTCGTTTGTCAGTTGATGCACTTTGTCTTCCTGTTCGTTTTTACCGCGACTGACATTCATCCCGATTACTTTGGTGCTACTGCCTAAACCGAAAAAGCCAGCGACAAGTCCGGCATGCATCCCACCACTTCCACTCGCGCAAATAACATAATCAAAAGAAACGCCAAGTTCTACCGATTGCTGTTGGATTTCTTCGGCACACGAGACGTAGCCCGACACTCCTGTCACATTAGATCCACCCACTGGAATGACATAAGGGGAACCACCACTCTCACTGACTTCAGCAGCGACTTGGTCCATTACTTTATATACATCGGTTCCATTCGGGACAATCTGAATCGTTTCCGTGCCGAGTAATTGATAAAGAAGGTAGTTACCGTTTGTCTTTAAATCAAATTGGTCTTCTTTATTCTCTTCTAAAACAAGGATGCACTTCATATTTTCTTTGACACATGCGGCTAATGTGAGGCGACAATGGTTCGACTGGATGCCGCCTGCTGTAATAATTGTATCGGCGCCTTTCGCTTGAGCATCCGCAATTAAAAATTCTAATTTTCTCGTCTTGTTGCCTCCTTCCGTCAGTCCAAGTAAATCATCTCGTTTTATGTATACGTTTGGACCGTTAAGTTCTGCTGTAAAACGACTCGCTTTTTCAATCGGAGTTTGGTTAGGTGTATAACGATTTCGTGGAAAATTAGAGATGTTCATTGTTTCTCTCCTTTGTATTCAATAATTAGTTACGTTTAGTTTACATGAGTTTATTTGTTTGGTGGGAGTTTTTTGGCTATTTTTTGGTGGAGCGGAATTGTGTAAGTTTTACTGTTGTTGAAATTCAACTCATAACTTGACAATGATTTCTTAAATCAAACTTAGTAAAAAAAGCCCCACATTAAAAAGCAGGGCTAATGACTGGTATATACATATACGATTAAAATTGCACCCCGATCCAAAGTTTTTCGTCGCGAACTTCAAAAAGTTTAAGATTTCCGAAACGAAAGGATTTGGCTTGCTCTATGTGATTTAAGTTAAGGTTGATAATTCCTTTATGAAAGCGGATGAGTGGTGGTTTATTGAGGAGTTTCGTTGTAATCCAATGTTGGTTTACCGGTTTGAGATCCGTGACTTGAAATGATAAGTGGCGATTGTTAGCTTCTAAAGGTCTCAGGACAATCTGAAAGTGAATGGGTATTTTCAGTTTCTTCGCGGTCCCGTTGATAACCATTTTGTCTTCAATGAGACGTATAGTAAGGTCTGTAATGCCTTTCACTTTTTTCTTGTTCACAATCCAATCTAACGTGCTTTCCGTCACCTGAACCGTAATGTACTTTTCGTCAAATTCGTTCGGTGTATTGGGTTTCTTAATACGAATTTTTTGATGAGACTGTGAGTTTCCCTTCTTGTCGTCCATAAACTTCTCCAATGAAAAATTCCCTCCCTCCTCTCGATATGTAAGAATATTTTTATTGGGAAAGTATTTAATCATTTAGAGCAATGTTCATTTTATGTTCCCTTGTTCTTATAGGACAGCTGTTTTTACTAAATTGACTTGTCCTCGCCCATTTTATTTCTAGTCACTAACCTTTATTCAACTCAAACTTGTATTATGACAGGAAGAAGAAAGATGACTTTATAACCATTTCCTTCTATTACTCGTCATACCAGGTTCATATCTTCTCTTTTTGGCCCTCTTCTTCCTATTGCTGGTAACATCAGGTTCGCATCTTCTCTTTTTGGCCCGCTTCTTCCTGTTACTGGTAATATCAGGTTTGCATCTTCTCTTTTTGGCCC
>NZ_JBYCKM010000016.1:0-47676 GCF_057473385.1 Alkalihalobacterium sp. TH-98
ATAGGCCCCAATTGGAGCGGGTGATGGGAATCGAACCCACGACATCAGCTTGGAAGGCTGAGGTTTTACCATTAAACTACACCCGCATATAATGATGGTCGGGAAGACAGGATTTGAACCTGCGACCCCCTGGTCCCAAACCAGGTGCTCTACCAAGCTGAGCCACTTCCCGTACATTATGGCGCGCCCTGAGAGATTCGAACTCCCGACCTTTTGATTCGTAGTCAAACACTCTATCCAGCTGAGCTAAGGGCGCTTCTATTATATATTCATATATTATATTGGTGCGGCCGAGAGGACTCGAACCTCCACGGGGTTGCCCCCACTAGCCCCTCAAGCTAGCGCGTCTGCCATTCCGCCACGACCGCTTTATATTCGCACATTGGTGCGGGTGAAGGGACTCGAACCCCCACGTCAAAGACACTAGATCCTAAGTCTAGCGCGTCTGCCAATTCCGCCACACCCGCTTAATTTCTTTTATAAATAAAAAATGGCGGTCCCGACGGGAATCGAACCCGCGATCTCCTGCGTGACAGGCAGGCATGTTAACCGCTACACCACGGGACCACAAACCGCTACAAAGTTATTAAATGCTGAATAACACAAAAGCGTTACAATAAACTAATATATGGTGGAGGATGACGGGCTCGAACCGCCGACCCCCTGCTTGTAAGGCAGGTGCTCTCCCAGCTGAGCTAATCCTCCATGCTGGTTGTAAGATGCAAAGGTTAGATGTTAGAGTGTGAGAAAGGACTTCCTGAAACACTTTTGATCTAAGCTCCCACTTCTTTTTCTTTAAAATTTCTATATTGGTGACCCGTACGGGATTCGAACCCGTGTTACCGCCGTGAAAGGGCGGTGTCTTAACCGCTTGACCAACGGGCCAATATTACTGGCGGAGAAGGAGGGATTTGAACCCTCGCGCCGGTTACCCGACCTATACCCTTAGCAGGGGCACCTCTTCAGCCACTTGAGTACTTCTCCACTGGCTCCACAGGCAGGACTCGAACCTGCGACCGATCGGTTAACAGCCGATTGCTCTACCAACTGAGCTACTGTGGAATAATTATTGGACTTGAACTATCTTACATCATTTCAATCATGACGTCAAGTTCTTTTGAGGAAATGTCGCAATTACTTGGACAAACTGTCTTGCAGCGACTTCTATAATATATCACAGAACATTTTAATGGTCAACATCCATTTTTAGCATCTTTAATTTCCCGCCGCACTTACCACAAGCATATCGCGAAAGGTCAAACTTTCTTTTTCTAGTGTACTTTAAGGAACAGCTTGTACATTGAATAATATACCGTTTCTTGGAGTAAGATCTTTCATTAGAGAGTGCTTTACAATATCTAGCTCCACCTACTTGTTTTAATAAATCTTTAAAATCCTTATCTTTATGTTGATAACCTTTCCTTTGTATGTGCAGGTGATAATGACATAATTCGTGTTTAATAATGGAGATGAGCTCTTCTTTACCAAAGGCTTCATACTGTTTTGGATTGAATTCAATGTCATGGGTATGCAGCAAGTACCGCCCACCTGTTGTTCTAAGGCGATGGTTAAATCGAGCTTGGTGGGTAAATGGTCGTTTAAAATACGTTAATGAAATTTCCTCAACCATGGATTGCAACTCTTCTTGCTTCACGACTTTTTTCTCCTTTTAATAAATTACTTTCAAATTTCTATCAACTTTGACAAACTGTCATACATATATTAATCATAGTAACATAAATGATTAAGGAGCTGCTAGCTTATGCCCTACTGGTTAAGAAAGCAACTAAAAACTGCTTTCTTTCAAAAGAATCGATACCAAATTAAATTACTCAACCAGTGTTGGTTCTATTATCAAAGGACACAATTTAAAAGAAATACAGTAATTGAAAAAAGTAATTAATAAAAGGCTGACTTAGTCAGCCTTTTATTCATTCATTTATTTGTTTTTCAGGTTCAAGCATCGTTAAAGCGACCCTTTGCTTTTTAAGGTCAACATCATCAACCCAAACGGTAACAACTTCCCCAACCGCTACAACTTCTAGAGGATGCTTCACAAAACGATTGCTTAATTTAGAAATGTGGACGAGACCATCTTGTTTTACACCAACGTCTATAAATGCACCGAAATCAACTACATTTCTTACAGTCCCTTGTAACTCCATTCCCTTTTGTAAGTCTTCTAGTGCTAATACACCTTTTTTCAATAATGGCTTGGCTAAATCATCACGCGGGTCGCGTCCCGGACGAATAAGCGCATCAATAATATCCTTTAAGGTCGGTTCACCAATCCCTAAGTTTTGTGCCATCTCAGATAATGAAATTTGCTGAAGTTTTTCTTTTAAGGTATCTGTACCAAGTTCCCCCATGCTAGATCCTACCGCTTCAAGCAATCTTTTTGTTTCCGTATATGACTCCGGGTGAATAGCTGTATTATCTAATGGGTTGTCTCCTTCTGGTATTCTCAAGAAACCAACACACTGTTCGTACGTTTTATCACCTAGTCTAGGGACTTTCTTTAATTGTTGGCGTGACGTAAATTTCCCTTCTTCATTACGCTTTTTGACCACATTATTAGCAACCACTTTCGATAAACCTGCTACATATTGAAGTAATGAAGGTGATGCTGTATTTACATTGACACCTACACGGTTTACTGCCGTCTCTACAACAAATCCTAAGGACTCCGCCAACCTTTTCTGAGAAACGTCATGCTGGTATTGACCAACACCTACAGATTTCGGGTCAATTTTAACTAGCTCAGCTAATGGATCTTGCAACCTTCGAGCAATGGAAACTGCACTGCGTTCTTCGACTTGTAAATCTGGGAACTCTTCACGTCCAAGATCTGAAGCCGAATACACACTGGCTCCCGCTTCATTAACAATGAGATAAGAAATCGGCAAGTTGTTTTCTTTGATGATATCAGCAATAAACTGTTCAGTTTCTCTCGATGCTGTACCGTTCCCAATCGCAATGACATCAATATTATGCTGCTTGATTAAACGGTTCACTACTTTTTTCGCTTCTTCTACTTTATTATGAGGCGGTGTTGGGTAAATCACTGTAATGTCTAGAACTTTCCCAGTATCATCTACGACACCTAACTTACAACCCGTTCGATAAGCAGGGTCGACACCCAGTACCGTGTGATCTTTAATAGGTGCTTGAAGTAAAAGGTTCTTTAAGTTCTCTGAAAAAATATGTATCGCCTGTTCTTCTGCTTTCGTCGTTAGTTCATTACGGATCTCACGCTCAATTGAAGGCTCGATTAGTCGCTTATACCCATCTTCAATTGCTTCAGATACATAGGTCACAGCATTTGAACTACTATTTTTTATGTAATTTCTATGCATATACGTTTCAATTTTCTGCACAGGGAATGTAACTCCAACACGTAAAATGTCTTCTTTTTCACCACGATTCATAGCCAGAATACGGTGTGGAACGACTCGCTTTAGTGGCTCCTCATACTCATAGTACATCTCATAAATTCCTTTTTCGTCTTTATCCGCATCTTTTGCTTTTGTAGAAATAATCCCTTCCCTAAAAGCAAGTTCTCTAATATGCTTACGAACATCAGCATCATCAGAAATCCATTCTGCAATAATATCTTTAGCCCCTTGGAGCGCGTCTTCAATCGAGAGTACTTCATGTTCTTCAGAGATAAATTTCTTTGCTTCTTCTTCCACATCCGCTGCCTTTGGTAAAGAGAACAGCCATCCTGCCAATGGTTCAAGGCCTTTCTCTTTTGCGACCGTTGCTTTTGTCCGGCGCTTTTGTTTATACGGTCGATACAAATCTTCCACTTCTTGAAGCTTTCCTGCTTTTTCAATTGCTGCTTTTAATTCATCTGTTAGTTTTCCCTGTTCATCAATAAGACGAATAACCTCGCCTTTTCTTTCACTTAAGTTCACAGCATACTGCCACGTTTCCGTTATTGACCGGATTTGAACCTCGTCAATTCCACCTGTTAGCTCTTTTCGGTAACGTGCAATAAAAGGGACTGTATTTCCTTCCTCTATTAGTTCGATTACTTGCTGAACCGTTTTAGTTGGTAGATTTAATTCTTTACCGATCTTCATCATCATTTGTTGACGTTGTTCTGGATTACTCAAGTTCATCTCTCCTCTATACACATCTTGCCATGTTAGCATTTCTTCTATTATATTGAATTATGCTTAAAAGTCGACTCACCATAATAACCTTCGACATATCACTCCCCAATCCTTTTATTACAAAAACATGTTTTAAAACAACGTTCTATAAGTACCAAAAAGGAGTCCGATACGATAAAACGTAGCCAGACCCCTTAAGGATTTAATGTAATTGTCCAACGAGAAGCGTCAAGTCATCATCAACTGCACTCACATGTCTTTCAATAAATCGATCCGCCTCTTCCTTTGAACGCAAATCTGTTAAGTTTTCGTGTTTTAATCCACTTAGCTTAACCCCATCTGAAAAAATGACAAAAATACTGCCAGGGTCATAGGGAAAACTCTCGGCTTTAACGTTAATTTTCCGTCCCGATAAAAAACCTCGATAAGGAATCGGTCTGATCATTTGTCCTTTTGAAGAATAAAACAAAAAACCAATATTCCCAATGTTGCTATAGTGAACCTTTCTATCATTCCGGTCAAATTTGACAACGGTCAATACAACCCCTCGCTTTGAGACAAGACTTTGATTACATAGCTCCACTATTTTCTTTACATTTTCATGATGGTTTTGTTGAATGACTTCCATTACCGTAACAGATGAAGCATAAGCTTGTTCGCCACTCCCTAACCCGTCAGAAACAGCACACACAACATAGTTTTCTTTTTCTACAACGACATAGGAATCCCCACAAAGCATATTTCCATTCTTCGGTTTCTGATAAACTGAAATGCTCACATGTTGTTTTTTTTGAAATTCAATCATTTTAAACACTCGGTCGGTTTAACATCAATTGTTTCACGCAGCTTTTGTAGCGCTCTTCGTTGTAGTCTTGATACATGCATTTGAGAAATTCCTAATTGCTCTCCCGTCTCTTTTTGACTTAGGTTTTCATAATAGGTAAGCTGCAAGATCTGCCTCTCCCGCTCACTTAAAACAAGAAACGCTTTTTCTAAGAGAATTTGGTGGTCGGTTTGCTCGTATCCTTCTTCCGGACGGCCAACAAGGTCTAACAGCGTCGCCTCCCCACCTTCTTGATCAGCTTCAATCGGTCGGTCAACAGATAGAGCTTGATAACTTCTGCCCATTTCCATTGCTTCTAAAACTTCTTCAACAGTAACACCAATGAGTTCTGCAATTTCCTCAACCTTTGGAGAACGTTGTAATTCATTCGTCAATTGATCAACAGCCTTTTTTATTTTAGGTCCTAATTCTTTAATTCTCCTGGGAACATGAACACTCCACGTTTTATCCCGAATATACCGTTTAATTTCACCGATGACAGTAGGCACAGCAAAAGATTCAAAGCTCTTTCCTACAGTTGGGTCAAATCTTCGAATAGCACCGAGTAACCCTAACATACCGACTTGGTAAAGATCTTCTGCGTGTTCAGGTCCTTTTGAAAACTTGCGAGATAACGTTTGTACTAGCGGCTTATAATGGTCTACTAATTTCGTCTGCGCCTCATCCGATTCATTTTTTTGATACTGTGTAATCCATAACATTACACCATCTTGACTATTGGGTCGTGGCTGAGGTTTCGTCGACATATCGTTCCACCCCATCTCTTCCTAAATACTTCGTCATCATTAAAATAACACCGTCTTTTTCACTCATCTCTACCTTATCCATTAAAGTGTTGATGAGAAAGAGGCCCAGCCCTCCTTCTTTTAACTCATTGATAGGCTGACTTGCATCAATCGGTCCTAGCTGATCTCTAATACCTTCTATATCGAAACTTTCCCCACTATCTGCTACAACTACTTCTAATCGGTCACTAAATACATGAAAGGTCACTGATATACAACCATCATCTTCATAAGCGTGCTCTACAACGTTCGTACATGCTTCTGCAACAGCAATTTTTATATCTTCAATATCATCGTAGGTGTAGCCGATTCGATTTGCAATTCCAGAAACAGTCAAACGGATGACTCCTACATACTCTGGTTTTGCAGGAACTTTCATCTCGATGCGATCACTTTGACGGGTCATTGCTTTCCCTCCTTTTCTTGATCTTCAATATCAATCACTTCATCTAAACCAGTAATTTTAAATAATCTGTGCAAACGGCTAGATAGTCCTTGAAGTTGGATGTGGCTGTCATAATTGTGCGTAGATTTTAGGGCACCAATAAATATTCCCAAGCCAGTACTATCAATATATTCTACATCAGATAAGTCAACAATAACTCTTATACCACTTTCCTCAGTTAACGGTATCAATACCTCTCTTAATTTCGGCGCTGTAAAAGCATCAACTTCTCCTGACAAGTGTAATAAATGTAAGTTTTCCTTGGTTTCTTGACGTATTTCTAAGTTCATAATACCCCTCCTGAGAAAATCCTTCTCCTTTTATTTACCACTCTATCATTTTTTTAAACCTTTCTTCGAATGACAATCATCGTAAAATCATCATTCAGTGAGAAATCTTGCAACTGAGCTAAATCATCGTAAATTTTCTCGACAATCTCTTGTGGGGTTAGGTGAATGTAACGTCGAAGAAGCGCTGTAATTTCTTCGCGTTCAATGAAGTGCTCCCCAATCCTACATTCGGTAACGCCATCAGATAGTAAAACAATGACATCTCCAACACTCACTTCTAACTTATACTCACGGAAATTAGTGTTATTGGAAACGCCGAGTACAAGACCTTTTGCGTATAAATCTGTAAATCGATCTTGTGTCGCACTGTAGTAAAACCCTGGTTCATGGCCTGCACCTGAGTAAACAAAGCTGTGATCATTCGTGTCATACGATCCGTACATCATTGTAATAAACATACTAGGATCTATATTTTGTTCGACCACACGATTTAGGTTATTAAGTAAAGTACTAGGTTCAAGAGTGTAAGCCGGCATACTATCGATAGCATATTTAATCATCGACATGCACATCGCTGCAGGTATACCTTTTCCGATAATATCGGCGATTGCGACTGCTAACTGGCCGCTTTCATTTTTGACGCAATAATAATAATCTCCACTCATCTTCCCGGCCGGAACACTAATTACTCCGATATCAACTTCTGGCATTTGCGGTATTTCTTTAGGCAAGAGAGTTTGTTGCATATTAGCAGCAACATCAATTTGCATTTCTAATTCTAATTGCTTGTCCCTTAAACTCTGATGTTCCCTATAGGCTAAACCATAACCTACCATGATCTCAAGTAAAAACGAAAAAGACTCCTTAATATCACTCGATAGATCTTCAAACATCTCTTCTAATACGGCACAGTGTAAACTCACCATGTCTTCTGGGGAAATTTGGTTTTCTAATAAACGTTTACTATACCGCTGAGCATCATACAAGTCTTGTTCACTCTTATTTTCTAAAAATGTACGAAGTAAACCTTTATATTCGGATTCCAAAGTTAGATCGAGACTTTCAGCTTCAATCATCGCTTCCCCTCCTTATCTAAGCCATTTCGTTACCGTTATAACAGTTCCTTCCCCTACATTCGTTTCAATCTGAAAATCATCCATTAATCTTTTAACACCCGGAAGACCTGCGCCTAAGCCTCCAGAAGTGGTAAAACCATCTTCCATCACTTGTCGGATATCATCTATTCCTGGTCCCTGGTCGGATGCAATAATTTTAATTCCTTCTTGAAAAGAATTTTCGCTTGTCCCAATAACTCGTTCAATGCAAATTGTTCCTTGTTGTGCATATAAATAAATATTTCGAGCAAGTTCAGATATCGCCGTTGCAATTCTCGCTTGATCTACCGTGCCAAAACCAATTTCCTTTGCTAAGTTCCTACCGGCTTGTCTAGCTGCAACAATCTCCCACTCACTTTTGACCTCTACACAAGTTTGGGTCATCGTTACCCCTCCAATACTTGCTGCAACTTTTCCAACCCTTGCTCTAAATCGAGCGCCGTTTGGACACCACCTAACTCAATTCCCATATCAACTAGTGTGATGGCTACAGCAGGCTGTATTCCGGTTAGCACTACTTTCGTTCCCATTAAATTAGACATATCAACGACATCACCAAGTACTTTTGCAATAAATGAGTCAATCATCTCTACGCTTGTCAGGTCAATCACAACACCCATTGAACCTTCTTTATGAATTTTATTAAGTAAATCTTCTTGAAACTGCAGTGCCGTCTGATCGTCTAATTCGATTTGAACACTGACGAGTAAATAGTCTTTCAGCTTTAAAATTGGTATTCGCATACTCATTCTTAGGCCACCTACTCCTTTACAATCTATAAATCTACCAAGCGTTTATTTGTCAATTCAAACGCAGTTTCGACCCCTTTTCGAAGTGTACTCTTTGTCGGAAATTGACTTAGATCAATCCCCAAATTTACAATCGTTTGGGCAATTTCTGGTCTAATCCCAACTAGTATACATCTTGATCCAACTAAACGAACGGCTTCAGCTGCTTGAATGATGTGGTGTGCCACCATGGTATCAACGACCGGTACCCCTGTTATATCAATTAAAACCACTTCCGCTCGGTGCTTAATGACGCCATTTAATAGATTTTCCATTATGAGTTTCGCCCTGGCAGTATCAATCGTCCCAATAAGAGGCATGATTGAAATATTTTCAAATATCGGTATGAGCGGCGCAGAAAGTTCTAGTAAAGATAATTTTTGTAATTCAAACGTATTTTGCCACGAACCGGAATAGTTATGGATCACTTTATTAATGATGCCATCAATCCAAGTTTCAATTTCATAGAATAATGAAACGATTCTCTTACTATCGTTTTCTCTTTCCGTTAACATCTCTAAAATAACACGACGAAACGCTTGTAAGCCCTGAGTAATATATTCCAACTGCATTCCCGCACGAACTAAACGCTCCGAATACTGTCCAATTCGCTCAGTCGCCTCTACTTGACCCCAATGCAATGTATCTAGAATTAATTCAACAAATTCTTGGTTCGTACTTTCAAACACATGTTCAGTTACATTTTTCATGTATGTTTCTTTACGTACCGCATCAATTTCTTTAAGCCAACGCGCTTTTAAATCTGCTTTATTTTGCAAAATAATTTCAATAATATCTGGTTGCAATGACTACACCTCCATATCATTCTATTATTTCACGTTCACAAAAAAGTTGCAAAAGATGTACTTTGTAGAAATGCGAAAGGTACCTGCTTATCGGCGACAAGCCTGGAGGTCCAACCGGCGTGTCCTGCTTTTCGGACACGCGGTTGGACCGAAGCAGCGACTAGGAGCCTATGGTACCTGCAGCTAGACAGTAGAAAAGCGGTGGTGCACGGTTAGCGACGTAGGGACTGGACCGCTTAACCGAGACAAACCTAAATTAATATTTTCACAAAGAATGGCCTTATTCCACTTTTCGCGGACTGAGAGGCCTCTATTTGAACAAAACGGCCTTGTTAGAGCATTTCGCGGACTGAGAGGATCTTATTTGCATCAAATCAAGGAAAATCACCTTAAAATAGGGAAATAAGGGCTTCTGAGTCCTCTAAAATTAATAAAGAGCGACTTTTAACTGGAATAAGGGCCTGTGAGTTCCCTAATTTGATTCCCTTATAAATTTCAATACAACCAAATTCCGCATATAGTAAAAAATGGATGAAACTAGATAAGCAAAACAACCTATACAACGAGCACCGTAGATCATTCATTAGACAGGTAGTAAAAATCCCAAACACTCACCAACCGTAGACCACAAAAACAGCGTGCGAATTCACACTTCACACGCTCCATTAATATCATATATATACACAACTCATTCAGTGTCAGAAAAAAATAAAAAAGCTACCTCATCTTATTAGGAGAAGTAACTTTTTCAGCATTTACTGTAAACTTAAAAATTAAAAATTAATAAGACCTAAACTAATTTGAAGCGCATCATCCACGCGACTCATCATGTCGTCGTCCAAATGTGTGATTTTGTCAGTTAGTCGTTGTTTATCAATCGTCCTAATTTGTTCTAACAAGATCACCGAATCTCGATCAAATCCATAACGCTTAGCGTTAATTTCTACATGAGTCGGTAACTTTGCTTTTTGAATTTGGGCTGTTATCGCCGCGACGATGACAGTTGGACTAAACCGATTCCCGATATCGTTTTGAATGATGAGAACAGGCCTAACTCCACCTTGCTCTGAACCAACAACAGGAGATAGGTCAGCAAAGTAAACATCGCCACGTTTTACAATCAACAGCTACACCCCACTAACTAAGCGATCTAGGGTGTGCTCTGCTTCCTCCTCAGCAAGAAAGGCTTCTGATGCAATGTTTAAATTGATCTTTGCCATTTCCATATAACCCTGCTGCATCGACTCACGAATTTGACGTCTTTTTCGTTCTCGAAGATACATCTTTGTAGCTTGGGAGATAAATTCACTCCGATTTACATTTTCCTGTTTAACTACCCCATCTACTTCGTTTAAAAGGTTCTGCGGCAAACTAATCATAATTCGCTTTGTGGCTTGTTCAGACACAAACATACACCCCCAACGTACGGTACGACCTATTTACATTCCGTTATAATAATAGCACTCTCTAAGCTGAATTGCAAAGTCGTTCTTCATTATTTTTTAAGTTAATATTTTTTTATTGCGGTACTAATTTGTTTTTTACAGCATATACTTCGCCGTTCTTGATATAAACTCTTGGGATTCTTGGACCAATCATACAAGGGATTTCATAATTAATCGTTGATAATCGCTTAGCAATATCGTCTACTGAAATCATTTGATCTCCTTGCGCACCGATTAATGTTACCTTTGAACCTACCGAGATTTCATAAGGTAATTTTACCATACATTGATCCATACATATCCTACCAACAAATGGAACATATTGTCCGCCTACTAATACGGAACCATTCTGTGTAGAATGATAGC
The DNA here is from genome assembly GCF_057473385.1 of Alkalihalobacterium sp. TH-98. NCBI lineage: Bacteria > Bacillati > Bacillota > Bacilli > Caryophanales > Bacillaceae > Alkalihalobacterium > Alkalihalobacterium sp. TH-98. The sequence continues at coordinate 11,003 of NZ_JBYCKM010000016.1, forward strand.
GGAACCAACCATCTGCATAACCGATTGGGATCGTTCCAATCCATTCCCACTCTTTTGTTTTATACGTTACGCCATAACTGATTCCTTCTTCGGGTGGAACATGTTTAACTTGTATCAGCTTGGAATGTAGAGAAAATGCTTCTTTGAGTTGAACAGGTAGTTTATCTTTTATTTCCATTGAAGGAGTAAGGCCGTACATCGAAATTCCTAGACGAAACATATTAAATGCCTTCTCAGGGTGCATTAAACCTGTTGCACTGTTGCCACAATGAATAATCGAAATATCCACTTTCCACTCTTCCATCAAGCTTATCAGTTGTGTAAATCGTTCGTGCTGCTTATTAAAATAAACATCACACAGTTCATCAGCAGTAGCAAAATGAGTGTATATACCTTCTATTTCAAAGCGTTGATCTTCTTCGACAAGCTCAATTACAGCTTTTCCCTCTTTTTCTTCTCTTATACCAATTCTCCCCATGCCTGTATCGAATTTCACATGAATTTTTATACGCTTATCACCACGATAGACTGTTATGGCTCTTTCTAACCATTCAGCTGAGAAGACCGTAATAGTAATATCATGCTTGGCCGCTACTTCTAAATCCTCAGGACGAATAGCACCTAGGACTAATATAGGTGCTTTAATATCGGCATGTCGTAATTGAATCGCTTCATCTAGGATTGCTACCGCTAAGTAAGAAGCACCGGCTTCCAGTGCTGCTTCCGCTACAGGAACTGCACCATGACCATACCCATCTGCCTTTACAACTGCCATAATATCCATTTTATGTTGAAAACTCGCTTTAATATTCCGAACATTTTCCTTTATACAATCAAGGTTGACTTCAACCCATGTATCACGATAAAAAGAGTCATTCCAACGTTGCAAAGCGCTCTCCACCTTCCAAAATGCAGCTATTCTCTTTATTGTGATTATCGTTTTCTTTGTACTAACTGTCAACAATTCTAAAGTCGTATAAAAAAAGAAAGAGGCTGACTATTCGTGTCTAAGCCTCGTCTGTACAGTATAATTGGTTTTTTATTATATCAGGTACAAATGTTGGCAAAGTTACTTAGATCAGCCTCCAACCTATTTATTCAGTTATTTTTCCAATGTCCCGTAAACCGAACGAGCGATAGACATCATTTCTTCAGCCTCTAGGTCGTTTGATGCCAAATAGAAGTCAACTCCTTGATACGTCCACATAAGTGAACCATTGGACATGACACCAACTGTAAATCCTAAGTCTACTGGATCACCAGAACTTACATTCATCGGTGTACTTGCTGGAACAACACGGCTCTTCTCTTGGATTAAAGTAAAGTTATTTTCTCCAGAATACGTTAGAACGACTTTTTCACCGTCTTCTGTTCGAACCGTTTCTGAATTTGTTAATGCAGTGCCTTGTGGTTCATACATCGGATAAAGTACAGTCAATGGTGTTGCTTCCTCAGCTAGCGTTGGAATTTCCTGACCCATTTGTGCAGCTGTCATATTACGTTCCATATCAAAATCATCTTCATTGAAGCTAGGATTCATTGAAAATGAACTGAACGTCACTTGCACAAGCGGCTGTAGGTCGGTATTCATGATCTTTACAGATGCAGGTGTAAGGTCTTTCTTGTTCAGCATAATTTCTTGACTGTTTAAGTTCTTGTTTTGATAATTTGTTTTCGTTTGAAACACATAGTGATCTTCAGTTGCTTGGAACGTACGATCTGGGTCATTTAAAATATCAGCAATTAAAGATTCGTATAAGTAGACTTGGCTGTTGTTTTTTGGCCAGTCACTTTGAAAACGGAAGCTCTTATTTAAAGCTGGTGTTAAAACGAACACCCCGTCATCGTTACGAAGAATGATTTGACTTTGGTTCTTCTCATCATTCTTTAAAGCTACACGATAATGATTTTCTACCTGATGCCATACTTCAACATCATACTGTTGTGGTTCTTTTCCTGTTTGTAATACCATGGTAGCATCTGTCTTATAGCCGGTCATTTCGCTAAGCTTTTGATCTAACCCTTCAATAATGTCCTCCTGCGTTTTTTCACCGCAACCCGCTAATACAAGAGTGAGAATGACGCTGACGAACAATGCAACTAGTCCTTTCCTTCTCACTACAGTTCACCCCTTCGTCTCATATTTCACGACAAAAGAAAGACATCAGTTATACGTTTTCAAGTAATTGTCTCACGAGCAAAGGAAGAAATGCGTGCCTATCATTTAATTTGTAATGTCACGGATCTGAGTCAAAGCAATAGCCGACAGAAGATATCCCTCAGAAACTTCTAGCTAAGAAGTTTATCAATGATGACAATGTAAAAGAAGTCTGAGTTCTTTTCTTTTCTATCGCTTATCACAAACCCCGTGTTAGACATTCATAATTAATAGCGCACGTCCTAACACTCAAAAACTATGAGTCAATTACTCTTGTTGTAAACTGGCTTTCTCCTAACCGCACTATCACTATATGAGACAAACTCACACAATATGCAGACTAGCTTGACAAGCTTTCAATAATTACTTGAGCAACTGCAAATTCTTTTGAGTGAGAGATCGATAAATGTACGGTTTCATCGCCCTTCCAAGTTATCTTCGGTTTCCCAGTATGTACATCATTAACGACCTCAACATCCTGCCAGCCAACTTCTTTGGAAATTCCAGTACCTAGCGCTTTAACGAATGCTTCCTTAGCTGCAAAACGCCCTGCCACAAATTCAATTTGCCGGTGTTTTGAGAGGTTGTTGAATTTTTTTCTTTCATTTGGTGTTAAAATTCGCAGGACAAATTTTTCTGTTCGCTCCATTGCCTTTTGAATTCTTCCAATTTCTACAATATCAATTCCTGTTCCTTTTATCATTGATTTGTTCTCCTTCGTTTTGTACCATCAGTATTCCCTACTCTTGTTAAGGACTAAACTTATCTATATTTAACATACTAATTTGAAGTAGTGATATTCTCAACTTGCAATCATAAACTTATCATAACCTGTTCATTTCATGGTAGTATGGAAGAGAAATGAAGTAAAAAGGTGGTTTTCTATGTTTATACGAAATGAAAGCTTTTACTCTTTCCGACGTAATTATCCTGTCATTACAGTTATTGTAGCTATTCACCTTATTCTTTTTGTTTGGATGAACTTTCTGCCTTTTGGCTATCTCGTTCGTAATATTGGAATCGGATTTAATCCAGCCGTTGCACAAGGTGAATACTGGCGTCTCATTACACCTATTTTTATGCATTTAGGTGTAGGTCACGTGCTATTTAATTCATTCTCACTCGTTTTATTCGGACCAGCACTAGAAAAGATGCTTGGTAAAGTTAAATTTATTTCAATCTATCTATTAGCGGGGATTATTGCAAACATCGCTACTTTCTATTTAGGCGGCCTTTCATATCCGCCACATTTAGGGGCTTCCGGCGCCATCTTTGGTTTATTCGGTGTATATCTCTACATGGTTTTAAACAGAAAAGATTTAATTGATCAAGCCAATTCACAAATCGTAATGACGATTTTAATTATTGGTCTCGTTATGACCTTCGTAAACACTAATATTAATATTCTTGCGCATTTATTCGGTTTAATAGGCGGCGCAGCGCTTGCACCTATTTTCTTGGCGAATGCACGACCTTTTTACGCGTATCGCCATGTTCATGATCCAGATGAAGTTTCTTTCAATCCAAATCGTTGGCGTAAACGCCGTTTAAACGTTGCAACCTTTCAAAAAGCACTTTGGATTGGGTTTGCTGTATTAGTTGCCATTGGGATTTTAATGCGTTTCTTTTAAAACCGGCATTTAAGAGGCTCATAATGAATGAGTCAGCCTTTTCATTTTCTTTACCTTTAATAATTAAGGCAATATAAAAAGAGCACACTTAGGTGCTCTTTCACATTTATATCGTAAATTATTGATTTAATCCTTCCACAAAAACATTCACATTATGTTCCATCATTTTAATATATGTTTCTGCACCAGATCCGTCTTGACCGACAGCATCGGTATACACTTCTCCAGCAATTTCAACACCTGCATTATTTGCAACTGTTTCCATATAACGTTGATCTACTGTTGTTTCAACGAATACGGCCGGTACGTTTCTTTCTTGAATTTTATCTACTAATCCAGAAATTTGACTTGGCGTTCCTTCCTCATGAGAGTTAATCTCCCAGATCCCCGCAGTATCAATACCGTACGCCTGCCCAAAGTATCTAAACGCATCTTCACTTACAGCAATCATACGAGCATCTTCAGAAATCGCTTCAATTTCAGCCTTAATCCAAGTATCTAACTCTTCTAGCTCTTGAACATATGCTTCTGCATTTGCTCGATATGTTTCTGCACCATCTGGGTCGCGTTCCACTAAATCTTCAACTAAATTATTAACCATTAAAATGACATTTTGCACATCAAGCCAGATGTGAGGATCTTCTCCATCTTCATTAGTAAGTGGAATAGCAGTAACACCTTCAGAAAGAGTTACAACTGGAACATCTCCAGCGTTTTGAACGAGTTTCTCAAGCCACTCTTCCAAACCCATTCCGTTTACATAAAAAACATCAGAGTCACTCACTTTTTGAAAATCACTTGGTATTGGCTCATACTCATGCGGCTCTTCCCCAATTGGTACGATGTATTCTACCGTTCCACGGTCCCCTATTACGTTTTCAACTACGTCACCTAAGATTGAAAAGCTTGTAGTAATACTTAATCCTTCTTTCGTACCTTCTTGTTCCACTTCTCCTTCACCGCATGCTACTAAAAATAAAGATAGTACCATCGCTGACACTAATAAAAGTAATCGTTTTTTCACAATCATTCCCCCTTCGAAATATATACGTACGTTAGTACAAGTTCTTTCATGTATAAAAAACTGTTTCCTTTAGGCAAATTTTAGCGTAAAAAAATATCGCCTGTCTTTACCTCTCTCAATAAAGTTGACTTCACACAACATTTATTTTTTCATATTTATGGCCATCTGTCTAGATGTTAAATGCAAAAAAAATAAAAATGGGCACCTTAGCACTCATTTTTATTTCCGGTCATATAACTTATATACGTTTCCATCTACCAAAGAGTAAATGCTGATGTAGCGTAAACCTGTTGTCCCTTTTTTCACTAAGTATTTTTTGATCTGGTTACAGATAACCTCTACCTCTTGTTGATTTGTTTCCATAAGGAATGCAGTAGCTCGCATACCATTATCATTCGGTAATTGGTTCAAAATAACGAGTTGATCCTCTATAAAATGAGAACTTCCACCTTCATTATAGGATAACCCTTTTAATAATAAGTCTGTTGTTTTGGCCAAGACCGTGTAATAATCTGTTGATCTTGAGAATTGGTTGACATCGACTTTTTTCCAGTGCTCTGCGATTAACAATAGAATATGATAAGCATTTCTATCCTGTTCATTAATGTTGAAATAACCCTCTATTACGTTGTTAACAATAGATTGTAATTCACTGCTTAAATTCTCTTGAATGAAGAGATGTGGCTTTTGAAAACCGATATGACTTCTAAACATTTGTTGCACCTTCGTTTCAGTTTTATATTTGACAGTTGGTTTTATTTGGACAGCCTTCATACTGACAGCTTCCAATTGCTTGGTAGATTGAACACCAGGACCGCTTCGCATAACAAATAGGTACACCTTGTTCATTCGCTTTCTTTTTTAGAACAGAAGATAAATTGTGATTTATGTAATCAGTTAGAACGAGTACTAAATCGACGTGAGCTGGAATTTCCCGTTTCACTTGCTGAACTTTCCTCCCGCTTACATGAATGACTTCATTAAACCCTACGGTAGCTAATTTACTTGGAATTTTACCTAAATGATCGGCACCGACAATAAGAAGAGCTGACACAGTTAATTCCTCCTTTAATTTTTCAATTGATAATAACTCTCATTTTCATTAACTATATTTTAATTGATAATGATTATCGGTGTCAATGTGTTTGCGGAAAATTAACAAAGAAAACAATGATTGGTGTGCTTTAAGGTAGATCAGAGACGTTTGTGCACTTCATCCCTTACGTCCAACGCTGACAATTTTTCCTTAACATGCAAAAAGACTGACTCCGAATGCTTGTCTTTACTATCTCAACAAAGAGACAGACAAACACTATAGAATCAGCCTTTCTTTTATTAATCAAACATTTATTTAATATTTTTTCAACAAGTATCGTAACGGAATAATAGATACAAGAATAATAATTAAAGCAGATGGCGCAGCCAAATAATAAAACGCCTCTTTTGCTTCAACATAAACCCTTACTGCTAACGTATCAAACCCTGGTGGGCGAAGCATAAGTGTTGCCGGCAGTTCTTTTATTGAACTAACAAATACAAGTGCCCCTCCAGCTAACACGCCTGGCAGTATCGAAGGTAAAATAACTTTAAACATGACTTTCCAAGGTGGTTGTCCTAAACTTCGTGCTGCTTCATCGATCCTTGGCGATACTAGACTTAAAGATGCCTCGCCTGCTTGCATCGCTTGTGGTAAGAAACGTACAACAAAAGCAAGAGCTACCATATAGAAAGTATTGTATAGAGCTGGGATGTGATTATTAAAGATAAAGATCATCCCTAAAGCAACAATTACACCAGGCAATGCATATCCTGCATAACTTAACTTATCAATCGTACTTGATATCACCGAAGGATAGCGAGACTTCAAATAGATAATTGGCAACGCTAAAATCATACACAACAAGGCCGCAAACCCTGAAACTCGCAAGCTGTTCCAAGCAAAGCCAAAGAATCTCTCATCAAGTGCACCCATACCTATTCCAATAATGGACCAATACACGAGTACAGTAATCGGCAATAATACCGATACAAAAAACACAGTACTTACAAAAAATAATGTCGGAACTTTCCACTTTCCTAAAGATAAGATATCCGGCTCTTTAAATGTATTGGATGTTTGATAATATTTGCTCTTTTTCCTTGTTTTAGCCTCGATCCATAATATTAAAACCGTCAATAATATAAGTACTAAACTTAAAACCGAAGCTGAAGCAGTGTCAAAGCTTGCTCTTTGAAAATAAATCGCAGCTGTAAATGTAACATAACGCATCATTGCAATGGCACCAAAGTCCGATAAAACGTATAACGATATGAGGATCGCGCCCGCCCCAATTGCCGGTCGTAAAAACGGCAAGTTAACTTTCCAAAAGATTTGTCGTGTGTTCATCCCTTGCGATCGAGCCACTTCTTCAAAATTACGGTTCATCTTTCGAAGTGAAGCACTCGCAATTAAAAAGACATATGGGTAAGTAAACATTGTTAAGACGAAGAAAACACCCCAAAATGAATAGATATTTATCGGATAATCACCAAGTAAGTTTACTAACCATGGTGTATCGCGCCAATAGTCACGAACCCATCCGGTCGGTCCAAAGACAATAATATAGGTCATGGCTCCAACGTATGGTGGTATAACGAGTGGAAGTGCTAATAACCATTGCCACATTTTACGACCTGGTATATCTGTTCGCACGACAACCCATGCTAGTGTGACCCCAATTGCAACCGCGCAAACGGTTACGGCAAACGTGAGTGAAAACGTATCCCATAAGAGTTGTGGTATGCGTCCATCCAGCAAACGCTTCCACCGGTCTACACCTGCAAATAGTGACTGCCAGATTACATAAATAATAGGTACTGACATGATTAACCCAGTAAATAAGCCGAACAAAAGCAATACAGTACCTGGTGGATTACCTCGCCAAATATCCATCCACTTTCTTCTAAAGAAACGGAGAATGGTTGGAGAAAAATTCTCTCCAACCTTGGCATTTTGATCATTATTCAATTCATTTTTACGTTGCTTCTCATTACTCATTATGCCCTCTCCTAAGTCGCAAAATCATATATTGCAATTATCTTAATTCAAGGTCTAAGCCTGACTGTTCAATTAAATCTTTTGTATCTTCAAAGTACTGACCAAGATCTTTTAACGGCATTTTTTGTACTTTTAACTCAGTAAATTTTACAGCGTGCTCGTATGGAGGTTCTAATTCAGGGTTAATTGGAATTTCTAAAGACTCACCAACGAAAGCTAACTGATTTTCAGGTAATAGTAACCACTCAATGAACGCTTTTGCATTTGCTTCATTTGGAGCACCTTTTACAAGACCTACACCAGCAGCGTTTGCAATAACTCCCATTTCACCTTCACCTTGGTCAGGGTAGATGAAGCCAACGTTGTTATTTGTTGGTTCTTCTAATTGTTGGTGATAGTAATAGTTGTTAACTAAACCAAACGCATGCTCACCAGCACCTACTGCCATACGAATATCACCGTGGCCGTTATAAATACCAGCTGCATTTTCTTTAATTGCTTCAATCCATTCAGCTGTTTTCTCATCGCCCCACTCGTTACGTAGTGCTGATACATTACCAATCATACCACCATTTCCACCACGAGTGATAGCATATTGTCCATTAAATTTATCATCCATTAAATCTTCCATTGTTTTTGGCATTTCTTCTTCTGTAATCATATCTTTGTTATAGATGAAACCACGTGATCTTGCCGAAAGTGCGATCCAAGAATTATCATCCGCACGGTATTGTGCGTCGATTGCTTCCACACCCTCACCGTCAAATCCAGTTAATAAATCTTCCATACGTAAATATTCTAAAGCACCGACATCATTTGAAATGAAAATGTCAGCTTGAACATTTCCAGCTTCTTCTCTTAATTGAAGTGCATCAGCTTCATGTAAAGGTCTTACTGTTAAACCAGTTTCTTCAGCAAATTTATCAAGTAATGGTTGAACGAACTTCTCATTACGGCTTGAATAAACTACGATCTCACCTTCTAATTCAGCAACTGCTTCTTCTTGTGCATCTTCTTGTTGCTCTTCTTGTGGTTGTTCCCCACCTGTTTCTGGTTCTGTTTGAGTTTCTTCTTGACTACCGCAAGCAGCTGCTACAAACACTAATGCTAGTGCCATCATAGCAACAATTAAAAGTTTTAATGATTTTTTCATTGCGTATGTTTCCCCCCATAAATATGTAACTTTTTTATTTGTAATTGGAATGAAACTCATTCTCACTCTCAACTACAATTCGTAGTATATTGCAATTGATAATCATTGTCAACACACTTTTTTAAAAAAATTTTAGTTTTGTAGAAAGTTACGATTTTATGGCAAAAAAAAAAAAAGACTGGCTCACAAGAAAAGTCCTCTAATCCGCAAGATAGAGCGTGTAAAAACTACCTATAGTTTGCGAAAGAAGCGGGCACTTTATGAGTCAGTCCAGCATATTATTTAATTAATCTACTAAAGCTACTAATTCCGGAGTTATATCAAATGTCACTACACTACCGATCTCAATATCTTGTTCGATTGGTGCATAAATAACCATCGGCTCATTAGATGTTTGATCTGATTGTAAACGGACATGTAATTCTTGGTATTCACCGCTGTATGTAACCCGTTCTACCATTCCAGCGTAACGTCCTTCTTCAGCCAGACGACAGCCTTCCGGGCGAATAGATACCATCACATTATCGATAGTCTTATCGGATTGCTGAGGTAAACAAACACGGCCAATATGCGTTTCAACGTGTTTTAAGTCCGGACATAAAGTCCCAGAAATTAAATTTGTTTTACCAACGAATTGAGCTACAAAGCAGTTTTTTGGACAACGATACATTTCCCTGGGAGCAGCAATTTGCTGGATGATTCCTTCATTCATAACAACGACTCGGTCAGACACCGCAAAAGCATCTTTTTGGTCATGGGTTACAATGATTGCCGTTGCTTTTGCTTTTCTTAAAATATTCGTTACGTCATAACGCATTTTTTCTCTCAGACCAGCATCTAAGTTACTAAATGGCTCATCCATTAAAATTACTTTGGGCTTTGGTGCTAGTGCTCGAGCTAATGCAACACGTTGTTGTTGTCCTCCCGATAATTCACTTGGCAAGCGATGCCCAAATTCACCTAGGCCAACTAACTCGAGAACTTCTTGTGCGCGTTTCTTCTTATCTCTTGTTTTCCATTTATTTAAACCAAACGTAACATTCTTTTCAATTGTAAGATGCGGAAATAAGGCATAGTCTTGAAACACCATCCCTATCCCTCGTTTTTCTGGGGGTAAGGAGCGTCGTTCATCATAAACGACTTCATCACCAATTTGAATTTTTCCCTTAGTCGGTTGTTCAAATCCTGCTAGCATTCTTAACGTTGTCGTTTTTCCACAACCACTTGGTCCTAAGAGCGTGATGATTTCACCCTCTAAAATCTCAAGATTTAATTGGTCAACGGCAGGAGTAGCCGCTCTGTTATAATATTTGGTAACGTTATCAAACTGAATGAAGCTCATAGCTAACCTCCGATGCTCCTCAACTTAATCGATGAGAATGATATTCATTGTTAAAATTTTAGCATAGGAAAAGCCTAAGCGTCAATGAAAAGACGGATTTATCGGCCAATCTTTTGTTTGTCATACCTCCCACGCTGACCCGTATTGGAAATATTAAAAGTGAAATCAATGTCAAATTGAGCGTCACGCCAGCCTGTTTCTCTCCAATTTAACGATTCAAAGTACGTTGGGGCCGTCGCCCAAACCCGATGCCCTAACAACCACGGTTCCACATTCAATTCTTGCATCTTTGCAGTCGTTCGCTCAATTTCTTCCTTTATTTCTTTTTCCATTTTTGTTTCTAACTTTGATATGAATTCTAAATCAGTAAGTTCCTTTACCGTCGCAACATCAATAATCTCAGCATCACCTTTGACATCTATGTAAAAGGTGACGGGTTTTGATTTTTTATAATCAATATTTGCTCTTAAGTTCATTCGAGTCAATGAGACTGTTGTCTTAACTCCATTATGGTCCAACACCGTAGTGTAATTCATCGAACTAATATCATTGTCATGTAATAACTCACTAATCCCAACCTCACGCTGGAGAAGTTTCCCTGCCATTTTATAATCCTCAAACACCGCCATCCCGTCGATTTCCATTTGATCTCCTTTCGATCTCGCTAAAGGTAATGATGCAGCTCCAGAAATCATGTTACTATCGCGCAGAAATTCAAATAATTTCACACCTTGAGCTCTGGCTATTTTTTGATCAGCATCAAAAAAACGACTTAAATAAAGGGCAGGTAGTTGGACGAGAGGTGATTCTCTTTTAATAAAATCCATTGCTAATTCTTCTTCAACGACTAACAGATACACCTGGTTAGCTACAGTTGTTTCACGGTCTAAAAAGTTGATTACTTTATCAAGGTCCTCTCTTGCAATAGCTTCAGAAATGGCTACGGCTTTTAAATGACCAAAAAAGAGAACTGTCGGGGTAAGTGACTCAATCTTAACAATCGCATCCCAGATTGTATCTGCCTCCTCATGAAATGCTTCAAATTCTTGCCCGCCTGGTGCAGCCTCTACTCCTTGGCCTATGCCTTCCGTTAGAATCGGTAATTGAATGGTGACAGCATAATTTTTTTCCATTCCTTTATCAATCGCCATCCCAACAATCATGGAACGTTGATCTAACTCCCTCGAATCCGGAACACAGCCATTACAAATGATAAGTACTAAAATAATCACTAGAAAGCGTTTAACCTTCATGGCTAGCCCCTCCTCTCTTTTTTCTAAATAAGAAATAACAAAGGAGTACCATAGGTAATATAAAAGAGTAGATTAATGTGTTTACATGGTAAGGGCGCCACGGTTCATTTGTAAAATCAGCTGTTGCCATTATTCCCATAAAGAGAATTAGTATATAAGTAATCACCCACTTTTCAGGCTTTACTTTGGGCCAGGCTATTCTTGCCACGTAGACCATAAACCAAACGTGGATGATCACCATTTTATAAAATGCAATGATCCAAAAGCTTACAAAAAATAAATCGATTCGCTCCAGCCCGCCCGCTTCTCCACCAAACGTCTGAACAAGAGCAATAAAAGGCGATACCAACGCAAAACTTTCTTCAAACCCAAAAGTACCAACTGCTACTATACTTAAAATCACATAAGTAGCCATTACAAAAATAAGACCGTAGTTCATCGAGTGCAACACTTTTTCTTTTCTTTTCACATGACTTACAAAAGCAATTAAGACAAAGACACCGGCGTAGCGTATCATATCCGATAATGTACTGAGTGAAAATGTAACCGGGTCAACCGCTATCACTGGCGGAATATAGATCCACCTGAAATGTTCACCGAATAGTAACGCCACCAAAAAAACTAGGATAATTACATCAAACAAAACAAAGAACACCACAAATCGTGTAATCGCAGCCACTCCATAATAAGCTGCTGCACCTACTACGAGTAAAAAGCTCCCTACGATTATCCACCTGGGGGTTTCAGGAAGTAAATACGTTTGGACAATCGTATCCATTCCTTTAATTACAACAATTCCACTATATAGAGTGCTGAAAATAAAATAAATTACTATAGCGTAAAAGATAAGTTTAGGCAGTTGTTTTTTTGATTCTGAAAACAGATTTTGACTTTCATATTTTTGAACAAATCGGTGAATGAAATAAACAAGGATGAAATAAGGAATAACACCTACAATAAGTTTTAACCATGCACTTCTAATTTCTTCCCCGGATACAAACGGAAGAAAGACTAGTCCAACTCCAAATGTTGAACAAACAGTAAACGCAAATATATCAAAGGAACGAAAGATTTGTTCATCATTTTTCATTCGCTTCACCTTCTTCTTGTCTTGCCTCGGGATTCAATCTAAAAAACGTATTCACTGCTTCTTTTACATTTAATGGTGCAAAAGGAGTTAAATACGGCTTTGAAACTGAATGTAAAGCACATAGATGGATAAATAATAAACAAATGATGAGCGTAAGACCGTATAACCCTAAAAATAATGTAGTGATGAGCAGTACGTAGCGAACCACTCTCCACGTTGACGCAATCTCCCATGACGGTGCAGTAAAGGAGGCAATCGCTGTGAACGCTATAACGATGACCATCGTGCTGCTCACAATCCCAGCCTCAACTGCAGCTTGACCAATAACTAAACCGCCGACAATGCCAATTGTTTGACCAATAAAACTCGGCAGCCGAATACTAGATTCAACAAGTACATCTAGTGCGAACATCATCAGAAGTGCTTCTAACCCTGCTGGAAGCGGAATGTTATTTCGTGATGCTGCCAAAGTCATAGCTAACGTCGTTGGTATTAATTCCGGGTGAAATGCAACTAAAGCGACATACACCGACGGAAACATCGCCGCAACAATAACACAGGCGATACGAAGGAACATAATAAAGCTATGACTCCATGTTGAAGACTCGTCGTTGTCATCCCCTGTTTCATAAAAGTTTATTAATGAAATAGGCAAAATTAATGAAAAGGTTGAATTATTTATAAGAATTGCCACTTTCCCTTGAGTTAAGGCAAAAGCAACCCGATCCGGCCGCTCAGTTTTCATCGCGAGCGGGAATGGCGTCTTTGGAAAGTCTACTAAATACTGACTTAACATTTTAGAAGTCAAAATTTGGTCAGTCTTTATTTTCGTAAGCCGCTCTTGAAGCTTCCGGACGACAGCTGGGTCCGCATATTCTTCAAGGTACACCAATGCCAATTGGGTATGAGTAACTGACCCCGCCTGATATTTTTGTATTTTCAATCTAGGGTCAGGAAAGTACTTTCTCATCAGTGCCATATTTTTATGAACATCTTCAATAAAACCAATCTTTGGTCCGTACACCTGCTGTTCCGTCGATGGATTTTGAAGACTTCGTGTTTCCACATCACCGAGTGCGATCGTCACAGGTTTATTTCCAGAAAAGTGACATATTACTTCTCCACGCATGCAACGTTCTAACAATTCATGCCAATCCTTCGGCTCAAAGTATTGAACCATATTCATTAGATCCCCTAGTGAGTCAACATTGATGTTCTGGTCACTTTTGCTTCGATCCGTGATGGGCCTAACAATACTTTCTTGAAACAGACCCGTGTCAATGAGTCCAATAAAAAAATAGAAATTCACTACGTGATCTTCCGTAATATGAATTTCCCGAATAAAGAAATCGTCCATATTCTCAAAAACCTTTGTAACTATATCTTTCACACTACTAATATCAGTTGTAATGTAATTTATATCTTCTAGGCCGATTTTTCTTGTAAGGAAATCATTGTAATCATACGTATTAAATTTAGGCTGTTTTTTCAGTTTATTTAAGAAGAACATACTAAACGCTCCATTTCTTACTTGTTCTCCCTTTATTATGCGAGTATTACAATTTCGTATACTTCTTTCATATTTATAGTTATAAAACAAAAAAAGACTGACTTACTATGAAGTCAGTCTAGCCTTACAATTTTTTATCTGCTTTTCACTAATAAATTTACCGCTTCTTTAATCGTTTCCTCTGTGTTTTCCCCGTTTTCAATTTGTTCTCGAATACATGCCTCTAAATTCGTACTTACGACTACTCCAATTGCACGGTCAAGCGCATTACGTACCGCAGCCATTTGTCCAACGATATCTTGACATTCTTTTTCTTCTTCCATCATTTTAAGGATGCCTCGGACTTGACCTTCAATACGCTTCAATCTATTCTTCACTTTATCATCGTATTTCATGCCCATCTCTTACGCCCCCAATTAACATTTTTTTCATTATACACTATTCCTATTTGTTTAACATCTAATTCAAGGTTCTCTCTATAAAGTCTTACATAAACCTATATTTTTAATCCATACAATAATTATTTACTAACTAACAATATTAGAGTACATTTTAATAGGGTTTTATCCAGTCCAACACGGAGAACCTTGCATAAACTAAAACAAACGATAGTGGGTGATACGATGATTGCTAATATGTCAGAAGACCAAATGCTAGTTTTGGTCATAAAATATTTAAAAGAATCCAAACGTCATGCCCTTCAACAACTACTAGATGAGCTTCACCCTTACGACTTTGCACAACTGTACAGAGGTTTACCCGATAAACATCACCATAAATTTCTTACCTTCTTAACGCCTAATCAAATTGCAGCATTAATTGCTGAATTAGAACGGGATCTACAAATTGAAATGTTGCACAAACTCGGCATAGAACGTTCTTCAAAAGTCATGAATTTAATGGATAATGATGATGTTGCTGACTTATTAACTGACCTCTCTGGTGATAAAATTCAAGAATTTCTTGATGCGATGAAACAAGAAGAATCAGAAACGGTTCGGGATTTAATGAATTACCCCCCAGACTCTGCGGGTGGCCTTATGACCGATCAGTTTATATGGATTAAGGAAAATTATACGGTACGAGAAGCAGTCGACAAGCTCAAAGTATATGCCGGGATCTCAGAAAATATTTATTATCTATATGTTATAAATGAAGAGAAAAAGCTTGTTGGTGTTGTTTCTTATCGTGATCTATTAATGGCTCATATTGATGAGAAAATATCAGAAATTATGTTTAGCCGTGTTATCGCCGTACCTGTAGATGCAGATCAAGAAGACGTAGCACAAATCATCGAGCGCTATGATTTTATTGCCGTACCTGTTGTTGATAGTAATGATACGTTATTAGGTATTATCACAGTTGACGATGCAATTGATATCGTTATTCGAGAGGCAAATGAAGATATTGAAAAGTTATCGGCTTCAGGTAAAGACATAGACTTTAACACTAAGGCTATGACAGCTTCAGCGAGGCGACTGCCTTGGCTTATTTTACTTTTATTTATTGGCCTTGTTTCTGGGCAAATACTTAATAGCTTTGAGGAAACATTAGAACAAGTCCTTGCACTCATTTTCTTTATGCCGATGATTGCCGGAATGACTGGAAATACAGGCACTCAATCACTTGCAGTTGTTGTAAGAGGTATTGTGACAACGACTGTAGATCGGAAAACCGTTATTAAATTAATACTCCGGGAACTTCGAGTCGGTATTACAATTGGAATTGTTTGTGGAATTCTTATTCTACTTATTGCGTTTATTTGGCAAGGCAGTTTTGTATTAGGTATTGTCGTCGGCATTTCATTATTAATTACCCTTATCGTTGGAACAATGGCTGGAACAATTATTCCCCTTACCCTCTATCGGCTTGGGGTTGATCCAGCTGTAGCCTCCGGTCCATTAATTACAACATTAAATGATATCTTTTCACTTCTCATTTATTTTGGAATTGCGAGTGCACTGCTCTCTTATTTAATCTAATCAGTCATTTACTAGTTTTTATTACCTGCGTCAAGAATAAAAGAATTTAAAAAATGGAACCTAATAGTACACCTCGGTTCATAACAATAGATATCAAGCCTGGCCCTTATTAGAGCCAGGCTTTTTTAATTTCTGTTCTATCCTAACTAGACATGCATATACCTTATAATTAGAGGGCCGAGCTCTAAACTCAGAAAGCGAAGGGTGCTTCTCATGATTAAAAGAGTGTTAGCAGTTCTAATTGGTAGTCTTTTGATAAGTTACGGGATTAACCAATTCTTCATTCCTCACCATATTCTTGATGGTGGAATGATTGGTGTCGGATTAATCGTTCATTACGTATGGCAACTGGACGTTGGGCTGTCCATTATTTTACTAAGCATACCTATTTATATGTTAGCTTGGAAATACTATCGTGCCTTTTTTTATTACAGTATACCAGGGTTTCTCGTATCGTCCTTATTTATTGATTGGTTTCACTTCCTCACTTTACCCTATGAATTTAATCCACTGCTGAGCGCGATCTTAGGTGGACTTATATTAGGGGCCGGCGTTGGTATCATGTTTCGAGTCGACATAAGCACAGGCGGACTTGATCTTCTTGCCCAAATGATTGCTGATTACTCTAAAGTAAACATTGGGATAATGATCTTTATTATTGATTTCCTTGTTGTTATAGGTGGGATCTTTGTTATTTCCCCTACTGAAGTACTGTTATCGGTTATTGCCGTTACTGCAACTGGTTTCTCTACTATGTTACTCACTTTAGATACGCACGGCTCACCCCATTCCTCCTTTTAATTCGACAACTCATTTCCCGGGAAAGCAATATTCGACTTTTTTTATTTCCCGTATTGTCAAAATAAGAAGGCACAAATGCCGTTTAGTAACACCGTACGGACTAGCCTTGCTAGAGGAGAGAAAGGCTACACGATGAACATGAGTGAATCAATTTGACCTTATCGTACGATGGTGAGGGACTTTCTAGTCTTTAGGTGCTGAAGCTAAGCATCCCTGATATGCTATACTTGCTAACAAAAAGGGCAGTCCTCTAGGGAACTGCCCTTTCTTAGCACCTTAACGAAAAGCTATTCCGTTTGGTGATATTTCTGTTGATATTTTATCATTTAACTGATACGGGCCAAGCTCCTCTACCCCTGCATTTTTAAATTCCACTTCTTCCATCTTGAAGTCCTTAGCAGTTAGTAATATGGCTTCCACAAACATTAATGCATCTTCATATATGGCCAGATTAGTGCCTTGACCAAATGTAATAGTTGCAGCTTGGTCTGACGATTCTAACGTGTCAATAACAATTCCCGGAGTCATAGAAACCATTAAATGAACGATATCTTCAAAGTTAAGTCCTGTTACTTCTCCAAGTCCTCCAACCACTAAAAACGTTCTGCCTGTAGAATTCTCATAAGCTGTGTATCCCGTAGGAGAACTCGTAACTGGCCATTCTTCTATCGGTCCGTAATTTCCAATATCTACTCCTCTTTGTCCATCAATTAAAATATTAAATTTTTGATAGCCTAACGGTTCAATTACAGATTTAATGGACTCCATTAACATGATTTCATTTACAGATCCTGCAGAAACCTGGGGGATATTAACTGAAACTGTCGACTTGGATTCTTCTTCCATAGTCACTCCTTTAAGAGGCGAGGCTAGTAACCCTACAGTTGAAGGGTTATACTCTTCTAAGATCATAGAGATTTGATTAAAGACAGTATCATCGTCTCTCACAATAAAACTCAAAGGAACGATAAACATGGCTTGCTCATCTAGAAATGGTATGGTTACTACTCGTTGATCATCTTGGAGGTTACCCTCAACTATGGCTGAAATATAGTTGGTATGTTCCATTGTTGTTTCTGTTGTTTCCTCTAAAGCTTCGTCCATGTCCACCATGAACATTTCACCCGCTTCTGCTTCTTCTGCATATGGTAAGGCTTCTTCACTTCCATTACTTAGTATCATAGGGATGAGTGCCAATAAAAGAAATGCAGCTGTTGCACCGGCAAGAGCAGGCATCACCCATGATCTTCTTTTTTTCTGAAGTTCAGCAGCATTCATCTGCTTCTTTATATGTTGAAATATCTCATCTTTTGAACGATGATCTTCTACCTTAGGGAGTTGTTTCATTTTATTCTCAAACTCTTCTAAGTCAAAGTTATCTTTGTTGTCCACATTATCCCTCCTTTACAGCCCCAATGTTAGTCTGGCCAACGTATTCCTTTAAAGCTTTAATGGCTCGGTGCGTTGTAGTTTTCACTTTACTTTCAGACCATCCGAGCACTTGGGCTGTTTCAGTAATTGTTAGTGACTGGACATACCTTAGAATAATTACCTGTTGCTGATCTGATGAGCATTCGGCTAGCCCTTTATAAATTAGACGTAATTCATCGGATTGAGTTACAATTTCTTCAGGTAAAGGTGCTGGATCCCGAACTTCTACTTTTTCAATCGGTCCAAGCAATCCTAACCACTTTCTTTTCTGGCGGTTTTGTTTTCGGATCCAATCAATCGTAATATTCCTGGCAATAGAATATAGCCATGTCTTTTCACTGCTTTTTCCTTCAAAAGATACATAAGACTGAAGAACTTTAATATATACTTCTTGAACTAACTCTTCTGCCGTTTCACGACTTCTAACCATATAAAATATAAATTGAAATAATGGCTGATGATACGTTTCATATAAACGATCGAATGTGCTCTCCAAAAAGGACACCTCCCTTATTTAAGACGATAAACAACTGTGTAAGTTACAAAAATCAACGCAAAAAAAGCCCAGAAGGGAGAATCCTTGTGAGCATCGTTACACGTTACACAACTTTTTTGTTTATCTCCTTAGAGATAACGATATGTGAAAGTTTGGAAATTGACAACTTAAATTATTCGACAAACCTACTCCCAATAATCCAATATAAAAACCCATAAAGGAGTGCAATTCCTGCGATTAAAAGAAATAGTGCTTTATTGGATAATTTCAAACTCCATCCACCACCCTAATTATGATTATTTAAATTATAGCATAGGAAGTGGACAAAAAGAATGAACGCTTAAAGAACTGACTAAGCGCTCAAATAGTACAAACTATAAAGGATTAACCCTATTATTCATAGAAATGTAGGATGACTAATAGAAGATCATTAGACGGATTAGAAATGAATGTGGACTCATTCATTAACTTTTCTCAAAAGCAACACTACCTCTTATACGCCGCTTTTGGAACTTTCCTGATTCGTATTCAACCACCCAACGATGGACTAAACCTACACTTAACACATACCTTCTGGCAATCAACGATTTATTTCCTGTGTCAATTGCTTCTTTCACCACCTTCATTTTAAATTCCTTAGAGTAGCTAGCTCGTTTCAACACTCATCCCCCATTCCAACATCTTTTTTGTAAACGCTTTCATTAAACTTGTTATAAAAAAACAACCACTAGCTTAGGGTTGTTTTCAGTTCTTACTAATGTATATGTCTGAATTTTAAAAAAATATCGATAATTTGTCAAGGTATCTAACATTACAATTACATTAAAAACCATTACATCTACGTAAAATATATCACTTAACAATCATGACTGGACAATTGGCACGCTTTGCGACTTTATGACTTACACTACCCAATACCAGTTCTTGAAGTACATTTAAACCTCTACTACCGATGACGATCAAATCAAAATGTTTCTCATTTGCGTACTTTACAATCGCAGGCCCGGGTTCGCCCCTTACAATTTTCACTTCATAATTAATATTTTCATTTTTTGCTTGTTGCTCAATTGCACTCAACTTCTGTTTTCTTTGTGAAGCAATCCCTAAAGCATCCCAATTTTTTAAAACGTCTGCTTTTGACGTGCTCCCGTCGACTACATACAAAACCGTTACAGATGTATCTTTACTCGTTTTAGCGATGGCTATAGCTTTCTCTGCTGCCCTAATGGAATGCTCAGACCCATCAGCAGGAAGTAATATACGTTTAAACATACATATTCCCCTTTCGAAAGTCAGTAAACACACGTTTTGTTTAAGTTGAATTCGTCTAAGCTAGTAAAATAAACGACTGCCATTATTTTCTCTTTATTTTATTATAACTTAAAACAGCCAGACGGTCATTCGACTTTCACTGTGCACATATCATAGAGAGGCAAATTCTCATTTACGTACACGAATTATTAAGTTTATAATGAATTATCATTGTAGGCGAAACCTGAAAGAAGCGATTGAGGGACATTATGGAGTTATTTGAGTTTTTAATCATGAAGTATGGCTATATTGCCATTATTATTATACTTATAGGAGGAATTGTAGGTCTTCCTATACCAGATGAAGTATTACTTACATTGATTGGGTACTATACATATGCTGGTAAAATGTCGTATACATTAGCTTTACTCTCTGCCTTTCTGGGCTCAGCTATCGGTATATCAATCAGTTATTTTTTAGGTGCAAAACTCGGGTTACCTTTCTTATTAAAGTATGGACCACGTTTTCACATTACACATAAAAAAGTAGCCTATACCCAACAGCTCTTTTATAAGTATGGTCCTATCCTTCTTTTTATCGGTTATTTCATTCCAGGACTGCGTCATATTACCGGCTATCTATCTGGAATATCCAAATACAACTTTATGAAGTTTTCTCTCTTTGCCTATACGGGTGCTTTTACATGGGTCTTCCTCTTTATCACACTAGGACAGGAGCTCGGGAATAAGTGGTACATTGTTGAACGCTACTTTTTAAAGGTTGGGTTACTATTATTTGTTCTAATCGTACTCATCAGCATTTTTCTTATACTTAGATATAATTATGCTAAAAAGAAATAAAATAACTACAAAAAGTGAGGGAGATGTCCCTCACTTTTTTAGTATCGTTATTATTCAGCTGATTTCAGTTCGATTTCTTCTTTAAGCTCATCTACTGTATCAAATAACCACGTACCAGTTAACTCTTCACCATCAAAAGCAACTGCTACAAAGCCCTCTTCTACTTGGATGATATCTACTTTATAAGCACCATATTCTTCTTTTTCAGTATCAATTGTATCAATATAACGGATTTCTTGTGCAGAACCCCATAGTAATAACTCTGCTGCATAAGAGCTGTACGTTTTTCCTTCATGTGCTCTCTCTTTGAATTCGTCAGCTGTTAAGTAACCTGTCTCTTCAACCTCAACTACTTCTTCCGTTTCAGTTGCTCCTCCTGCTTGTTCTGTCTCTTCTGCAGGCTCAGTGTCTGCTGTTCCACAGCCAACTAATAACATACCAGCTGCCATAACCATTAAAAACTTTTTCATATCTTCTCAACCCCTATATCTATTTTTCTCTCATGGGCTATTATATAACAAAAAGAATTTTAAGATAAAGTAGAAAGTTTTTACTTTTGTAAAGTTTAAATTTTCACCAAAATTTAACTTTTCTGAAAGTAAATTTACTTTTATACCTATTGAGACCTTTAACCATGCTAACGAACAGCTCAATAAACACCAAATTTACGTGAAGTCTCGTCTATATATTGACTTCAATATTTTGCCGATTATATTTTAATAATCCATATTTATTTATTCTAGATAATCATGTATTATATACAATTGTATGGTTATTACTTCATCATTTTTTTATTAAATAATTTACATAAAAGAAATTCTTAGGAGTCGATAGTATGAAAAAAGATAAAGTGCGTGGTGTAAGCATACACACAACGGGAGAAGGATTAGCTTATTATATTCATTATGATCAAAACGGGACAAAACATGTAGACAAACAAATGTATGAAGAAGCTATTGCTTCACTACAAAAATGGGATCACCAAATCGACCAAAACAAAACCGAAGTTAGAGCATTAAAGCTCTAATCTCGGTTTTTTTCTTTAATGAATTTCTTGAACATAATCCATTATAAATCCGTAACCAGTAAACCCAAACTAGACAAAGCACGAACACAATTCTGCGGAGAAGAAAATTACTTCTTGTAAAATAATTAAAGTCGCTTTATACTTAATTCCAAGTAAACAAATATGTTTTATTGTAATTGGAGGCGTTGTCTATGATTAAGCCCGTTTATTTTCCAGCAGGAGATGTACTTTTGTCCGCTATGATCCACTATCCAAAACAAATGCTAAACAAGCAAGTTCCTGCAGTGATCTTTGTCCACGGTTTTGTGGGGAGTAAGGTCGGTGAACATCGTCTGTTTGTAAAAGCTGCAAACTACTTTTCTGAACGTGGATTCCTTGTTTTCCGCTTTGATTTTGGCGGGTGCGGTGAAAGTGAAGGCGATTATAGTCACGTAACCTTAACAAAACAAGTTAAAGAGCTTCAATCTGCCATTAATTATGTATTATCTATTGATCAAGTCGACCCCGATCTATTAACAGTTGTCGGTCATAGCTTAGGAGGAGCTGTTTCTTCCTTAACTGCTAGCAGGGATGACCGAATTAAGCGGCTTATCTTATGGTCACCTGTTGCTAGACCGTACACAGATATCGTTCGGATTACGAGTGACGAGGCCGTTACTCATACTCACCAATATGGAGTCTTTGATTACAAAGGATTTAACTTAAGCCATTTCTTTTTTGAAGATTTAAAGCTTCACCATCCTTTAAAGGCTTTACGCAATTACCGAGGGCCAGCCTGCATCATTCATGCTGCAGACGATCAAGATGTTCCTGCTGAAAATGCTATTGATTACTATGAAGCATTGAAAGAAAATAGAGCGGGAGCGACTCAATATTCTTTTATTCAAGATGCTGATCACACCTTTTCTAGTTATCTATATGAACAACATTTATTTGATGCTACGTTTGAATGGGTAGCACGTATTGATACTAAAAGTGAAGCCAATATTATATAAAATAGTAAAAGCTAGACGTGCGATAACAGCACCGTCTAGCTTTTTCAAATCCTAAAACAACATATCCCAACCCGAAGATAATTTCACCTCAGGGTACTTATCCTTAAACCAATTGTACGTAAAGTCATTCTCAAATAAGATCACCGTACGTTCGTGAAGATCCTTAACGAGAAGCTTACGGCTGTCTGTCATTCGGTCTGTCACTTCCCCTTCCACGACCCATCTTGCTAGGGAATGCGGAAGATATGTTAATTCAATATCAACGTTATATTCATTCTTCATTCGGTATTCAAAGACTTGATACTGTAATTCACCGACTGCACCTAAAATATAATCATCAAAATAAGGGGTACGGTATAGCTGAATCGTTCCTTCTTGAACAAGCTGGTGAAGGCCTTTATGAAAATGCTTATGTTTTAAAGCATTTTTAGCTATTACTTTAGCAAATCGCTCAGGCGGGAACTGTGGGAGTTCTTCATATTGAAAAACGTCATTTCCCGTTAATAATGTATCTCCCACTTGATAATTGCCAGAATCGTAAATTCCGATAATGTCTCCAGCATAAGCCGTATCGACCGTTTCACGTTCTGAAGCAAAAAATTGATGAGACTGTGCGAGCTTTATTCGTTTCCCCGTTCGGGCAAGGGTTACATCCATCCCTCTCTCAAATGATCCAGAGCAAATACGTAAAAATGCGATTCTATCCCGGTGCTTCGGATTCATGTTCGCTTGAATTTTGAAAATAAATCCAGAAAACTGAGGAGCATTCGGTTGAACTTCCCCTTTTGATGATTGCCTAGGTTGCGGGGGTGCAGCTAATTGAACAAATTGCTCAAGGAATCCTTGAACCCCAAAGTTGCTCAAAGCACTGCCAAAGAAAACAGGAGTCATCTTTCCGTCTCTTACTTTTTCCATTGAAAAAGAGTTTCCTGCTTCATCGAGAAGCATAATATCTTCATCTAATTTTTCCGTTTCATAATCACGAAGACCCGCTTCTTCAAGACTCACGACTTGATGCTCTTGACCTTCAATGAATACTTCAACCGATTGATCCGACCGGTTATAAATACCTTTTAAGGTTTTTCCCATACCGATGGGCCAGTTCATCGCATACGTTTCCATTTCTAACACTTCTTCAATTTCAGCTAATAAGTCTAACGGTTCTTTTCCTTCACGGTCTAGCTTATTAATAAAGGTTAGAATAGGAATTCCTCTCATTTTACAAACCTTAAACAGTTTAAGCGTCTGTGCCTCTATCCCTTTGGTCCCGTCAATAACCATGACTGCAGTGTCAACAGCTGTTAATGTACGATACGTATCCTCACTAAAGTCTTGGTGACCTGGGGTGTCTAAAATATTTATTTGAACTCCGTCGTACTCTAGCTGCATCACACTTGAAGTAACAGATATTCCACGCTGCTTTTCAATCTCCATCCAGTCAGATGTTGCATACACACCAGATTTTTTTCCTTTTACGGTTCCTGCTTTTCTTATTCCCCCACCGAGTAGTAACACTTTTTCTGTTAATGTCGTTTTCCCTGCATCGGGGTGAGAGATAATAGCAAATGTTTTTCTTGGTAATGTTTCTTGTTTACTCATACGATTGCTTCCTTCCTGTCTTGCTCTTATCCCAATAGTATAATGAAAGTTTACTCGACATACAAACTAATTTTTCTACCATTTAAAGAACTTCAACACTCTTCTTTTGAGACAAAGACCTAAAGCAAGCATCCATGACATGCATATTTTTTAAAGTACGATGATTATTATCGTTTAGGTCCTCTTCTTTTAAGATTGCATTGGAAAGATGTTCAATTTGAGCACGATATTGATCGGCTACTAAATTCTCTTCGCGGGTTCCATCCTTAGTTATAACAGTTAGCTTTCCTGCCCCGCCTTGCTTATCGGGACGAAATGCTTGAGGAACAATAATTCTCCCATTTGTTCCGATGACTTCGTATTGATTGATT
The DNA here is from genome assembly GCF_057473385.1 of Alkalihalobacterium sp. TH-98. Lineage (NCBI taxonomy): Bacteria > Bacillati > Bacillota > Bacilli > Caryophanales > Bacillaceae > Alkalihalobacterium > Alkalihalobacterium sp. TH-98. Next base: position 36,014 of record NZ_JBYCKM010000016.1, read on the forward strand.
GAAAATTGCTCAAAACTGCTGGTAAACGTTGCAAGCACCTGATTTGGAAAAGCCATCACCCCTTGTACGGTTAGGTCAACTTGACTTTTTTCATCTACATTTCCTTTACAATCCACAGAAAGGGGCTCCGCCTCTAAAATAGAAAGAATGGAATGAATACAATAACAGCCGACATCGTATAGGCTGCCGCCGCCAAGTTGAGCGTTTAACCGAATATTCTTTGCTGTTAAGTCTAATAAATAGGTGAACGCTGCATTCATCTGCTTAACTGTACCGATCTCCCCTGATTTTATAATTTCCTTCACTCTTTTGTGTTGAGGGTGAAACTGATACATGAACGCTTCCATAAACTTAACTCCCTGCTGTTTGCATACTGCAAGCATTTCTTCTACTTCTTTACTGTTTAACGCTGCTGGTTTCTCACAAAGAATGTGCTTGCCGTTTAAAGCAGCTTCGATCACCCACTTTTTATGCAGAGCATTTGGTAACGGAATATATATTGCATCAATATCCGGGTCTGTTAACAGTTCTTCATAAGACGAGTAGGCTTTCGGAATATTGAATTCTTCTGCAGTATGTTTTGGTGCTCCTTTTTGACTGCTGATTGCTAGAATATCAGCATTGTTTGCTCGTTTTATCGCAGGGATTACGGCTTTTTTCGCTATTCCAGCATCCCCTAATACACCCCAATTTATCGATTGTTTCATTTAATATGACCTCCAATTTGTTCATAAAAAGATCCTACCATGTTTTATAATTACACAGTAGGAATCGGCTTAGCATTTAAAATTATTTTTTTAAGTAGGCAATTCCATCCGGATGAATACCGACTTCAATTTTTTGTTCTTCTTTTAAGGTCTCCATATTAATGACCGAAATGTCGTTTGTTTTATTATTAGCTACGAATGCTAGTGTACCTTGTTCATTAAATACTGTTCCTCCAGGCCATACACCGACACGGATCCGTTTCACTTCCCAAGGTCGAACATTTCCTTTTAGTTCATGGGCTGTTTCAATAATGGATAAATCGCCAGACTCTCGGTTTGGAATTAATGCATATTTGCCATCAGGTGAAAAGACGATACGAATAGGCACACTTCCAACACGACGTTTATGCTCTACTTCAAGGGTCTGTGTATTAATGACATATAAATTATTATCTCCTTGATTAGCGACATATAAATGTTCACCATTTGGGTGTACTGCTACTCCTTCTGGTGCTTTTCCAACCGGAAAATGATTAACGATCTCCTCTTTTTCAGTGTCGACTACCGTCATATTATCTGAACCAATGTTTGGAACATATACAGTTTTCCCGTCTGGTGAGAACGAAATCATATGCGATAGTTTTTGATATGTAGGAAATACTTTTTCAATTTCATCAGTTTCACTATTGATGATAAATACTTTTTCACTATATGTAGAAGCCATGTAAATCTTTTTCCCGTCAGTCGTTACTCCTAACCCGTGTGGGAAGTTAAAGTCTGGATGTTCCAGCGTTTTTTCAATTTCAAATGTTTCATTGTTTATGATATTTATTTTATTACCTAACGAGCATGTAACGTACGTTTTTTTACCGTTGGGCGTAACTACAACTTCATGTGGATTGTAGTCTGTCTCAATCGTCTTTTCAATTTCATTCGTTTGTAGATTAACTATTGAAATTGTATCCTCATCTTTATTCAAAACAATTAAATACTCTTGCATTTAGTATTCCCCCTTATGAATTTCGTCACCCTAAATATATCATTGGCTATCCTTTTTACACAAACGATTTAAACGCTCTTAAATGATTTATAATGATCTGTGGTATGATAATAACTGGATTTTTATTCACATAATAGACTAGGTGGTCAAAATGAAACTATCAAAGACAATCTCAACACACGACGAAGTCACATGTCTACATGGCACAATTAAGAAATTCGGAAGAACATTTACATTCAATGTTTATTATATAGACGGTCTGCTCATTGACACAGGTCCTGTGTGCGCCAAAGAAATCGTTATTGATTTTGTGAAGATAGTAAAACCAAAACAGGTCTTACTTACCCATCATCATGAAGATCATGCTGGAAATGCAGCTACCTTATCGAAACTGTTTGATTTACCAATAAAAATGAGTGCTCTTACAGCTAAAATTCTTCAAGCTCCTCCTAACATTCCATTCTATAGACGCTTAATTTGGGGAAAAGAAATCAAAAACGTTCATGGAGATATTGTTCAAAACTCAATTACTACTGAAAATCATCTGTTTATGATTGCTGAAACACCAGGCCACTCCATCGACCATATTTGTTTAGTTAATGAAACGAAAGGCTGGTTATTTTCTGGCGATTTATTCTTAGGCAAGCGCCTTTTGTATGGTATGAAGGGTGAGTCGATTCCTCAATTATACAAATCGGTTAGTCATATATTAGATTACCAATTTGATACTGTATTTTGTGGACACGCAGGAATTGTCGGACACGGACACGAAGCACTTGAAGCAAAGAAGCATTTTCTAGAAACACTCATATCTGAAACGACCTCCTTGTACAAAAGGGGCTGGAGCGAAGAAAAAATAACAAGAAAACTGCTTTCTCGACAATCCGCTATCCAACTGTTCTCTGGCGGCGAAATGGCACCTAAGCACTTAATTCACTCGATTATAGAGTCCATCTCTTCTCAAAACCGTGTAAGAACGAATTAATTTTATTAGGGTGACTAAACGTCGCCTTTTTTACTTCAAATGCAAAACAGTTTCCTTTTGTAGCTTTTTCGTATACAATTATTATCGGAATTATCTAAAAATATTTAGGGGGTTTACTATGGCTGTTACTGCATTTGCATTTGCTCGATCTGCCAACATTCAAGTTTTAAATGCGGCAAAGGAACATCAACTCGACGCAGTTCCTGAAGGGTTTAACAATTCAGTCCGCTGGAATGTCGGACATGTTCTCGTTATCGCTGAAACGGTATTAAGACATTCTGAGCATTACGAACCTGTTTTACCAAGCTTATATAAGAGGTTGTTTGATATGGAGACAAGACCATCTGAATGGACAGAAGAACCTCCATCTGTTGCTGAAATCATGGAAATGTCTCAGAAACAATTAAAAGCGGTACAGAAGTTAAATAGTGAGCATGGGGACACTACTTTTGCCAAACCATTTGTTTTATTTGGTACTACTTTTGATAATGTTTCAGACGCTCTAACATTTATATCTTTTCATGAAGGTCTTCACTATATGACCTGTAAATACTTATTAAAGAAAACCAAATAAATGAAAGGGAGGAAGAGTATCTACTCTTCCTCCAAACCATACATATTATCTTTGATAACCGCCAAGTTGTTGCTCAGCCATTTGTACTAAACGCTTCGTGATTTCTCCACCTACAGAACCGTTTGAGCGAGCAGTAGTGTCAGCTCCGAGTTGTACACCGAATTCTTGTGCAATTTCCATTTTCATTTGATCAATTGCTTGTTGTGCATTTGGTGCTACTAGTTGGTTTGAAGAATTATTGTTTGCCACTAGAAATCAACTCCTTAATAAGATTTAATTATATTATTTTCTAGAGTTGAGATCCTAAACATGGTAATTTATTCCTCAAATTTTAGTAACGTTTTATGAAAAAATTGAAAACCCCCGGTTAACAGCGCTTGAACTGGTGTTAGACAGGGTATAAATAATTTAGTTCGAACAAAAACGAGACCTAATTGGCCTCGTTTTTTGAAATCGATCAACTTGTATGTCGATTACAAGTCCATTTTTATTATTCAACAGTTACAGATTTTGCTAGGTTACGTGGCTTATCAACATCACAACCACGGTGTAACGCAGCATAGTACGAAATAAGCTGTAATGGGATTACACTCACGATTGGTGTTAAATACTCATGTACACTCGGGATAACAAATGCATCATCTACATCCTCTAAACCTTCCATACTAATAATGCATGGATTTGCCCCACGTGCTGCAACTTCTTTCACGTTTCCTCGAATACTTAAATTAACATGTTCTTGAGTAGCTAAAGCAATGACAGGTGTTCCTTCTTCAATTAATGCAATCGTTCCGTGCTTTAACTCACCACCAGCAAAGCCTTCAGCTTGAATATAAGAAATCTCTTTTAATTTAAGTGCTCCCTCTAGGCCTACATAAAAGTCAAGACCGCGACCGATAAAGAAACAATTTCGAGTCGTTGATAAGAAATCTCTAGCTAATTTTTCGAGCGTTTCCTTTTGATCACATAAAGCTTCAATAGATGTTGCCACAAGACTCAATTCATAAATTGGATCGAAGTCAATGTCAAAGCCTTGAGCTTTAGCTGTATCTACAGCAAGAATTGCTAGAACAGCCATTTGTGCTGTATATGCTTTTGTTGAAGCTACTGCAATTTCCGGCCCTGCATACGTATGAAGCGTATAATTGGCTTCACGCGATAACGTAGAGCCGGGTACATTCGTAATCGTTAAAGCACGATAGCCAAGTTTTCTGACGTTCACTAATACGCCTCGACTATCGGCTGTCTCACCACTTTGTGAGATAAAAATAAAGAGTGGGTTTTCTGATAACAACGGCATGTTATATAAGAATTCACTTGCAATGTGAACTTCTACCGGCATATTTGCAAGTCGTTCAATGAGCTGCTTTCCAACTAATCCTGCATGATAACTCGTTCCGGCAGCAATAATGTAAATGCGGTCTGCTTCCTTCATCGCTTCTCGAATATTATCATCTAATTGAATTTTGTCATCACTATCTTTATATTTAGAGATAATGTTACGAATAACAACAGGCTGCTCATCGATTTCTTTTAACATGAAATGAGGGTATGTTCCTTTTTCAATGTCACTTGCATCTAATTCAGCTTTAAATGGTTCTCTTGAGATCGTTACACCTGCTAAATTCTTAATCTCTATTTCCTCACGAGTAACAATTACAATTTCTTGATCCATTAATTCAACAAACGTATCTGTCACTTGCAACATAGCCATCGCATCACTTGCAACAACATTTACATCTTCACCAATCCCTACTAAAAGCGGACTTTTATTTTTACCGACATAGATTTTTTCCGGATCCTTCTCGTCGATTAACGCCGCAGCGTATGATCCTTTTAGTAACGATAATGTTTGACGAAATGCTTTTTCAACAGTCTGACCTTCGTTAAGAGATTTTTCTACAAGTTGAACGATGACTTCCGTATCAGTATCACTTTCAAACGTTACATCTTGTAAAAAGTCACGTTTAAGCTGAGAATAGTTTTCAATAACCCCATTATGAACAATCGTAAAGCGATGTGAAGTACTTTGATGAGGATGAGCATTTACCCTACTTGGTTCACCGTGTGTCGCCCAACGAGTATGACCAATTCCAACCGTTCCAGTCACATTCTCATCAACAGCCTCACGAAGTATTGCAATACGTCCCTTTTCTTTAAAAAGGTGAACACCTTCATCGTTTACAATTGCAATTCCGGCAGAGTCATAGCCACGATACTCTAGCTTTTCTAACCCTTTTAATAAAATCTCTTTAGCATCCTGCGTTCCAATATATCCAACAATTCCACACATGGTTAATTTCCTCCAATCGGGAGGCAAGAAACACCCATGTTTATTTCACTTATCCAAGGGCATTTTCTTGCCCCCACTCTTCTGATAGTCAATTATTAACACCAGTGCTTTTGATTTTGTACAGAAAGTCACCTCTCCGTTTTTTACAAAAACTTTCGGTTGTGATGTTCAACCGAGGGGCATCCGCCGATCTTCGATAAACCCCTTCCTCGTCAACTATTCATCGTCCCAGAATAGTTCAGGCGCTTTAAATTATGAAACTAGTTGTCTGACCTCCTGTCTTTTTCAAAGTCAAAGATAATAATACAATATGACATTGAAAATGGTCAATCTATTTCCTAAATGAAATGTAAAGATGTTAAATATTTACATAGCAATTCCACTCAAACATTTCCCAGTTTCAAGTCCTGTAGTATTAAAAATATGCAAAAGCGGCACGTCTTGTGCCGCTTTTTCTTATTCGGGTAATCCCATTTCAGCTCGAACGACATCCGCAATTTCATTCACGAATTGTCCACAAAGTTCTTCCGTTTTCGCTTCTACCATTACACGAACTAATGGTTCGGTACCCGACGGTCGCACAAGCACACGTCCGTTGCCAGCCATTTCTCCTTCGACTTTTGCAATCACTTGTGCGACTTTTTCGTTTTCCTGAACTGCGTTTTTATCGGTTACGCGAATATTAACAAGAACTTGAGGGAATTTCTTCATCTCACCTGCTAATTGAGATAAAGGTTTACCCGTTACTTTAACAATATTCACTAATTGTAAAGCTGATAGCATACCATCTCCAGTTGTAATATGGTCGAGGAATATGATATGACCAGACTGTTCGCCGCCAAGGTTATATCCGCCTTTTCTCATTTCTTCCATAACATAGCGGTCGCCTACACCGGTTTGTTTCGTCTCGACACCAATTTCCTCAATTCCTTTATAGAACCCTAGGTTACTCATAACTGTTGAGACAACTGTATTATGTTTTAACCAACCTTGTTCTTTCATATACTTTGCACAAATATACATAATTTGGTCGCCATCCACGATATTTCCTTTTTCATCTACAGCAATCAATCGGTCTGCATCCCCATCAAAAGCTAAACCTAGATGGGCTCCCTTCTCGACTACTAGAGATGCTAGTGCTTCTGGATGCGTAGAGCCAACGCCGTCATTAATATTAGTACCGTTAGGAGATGTCCCCATCGTATAAATATCTGCCTCTAAATCTGCAAATAGATGCGGTGCTAACGAAGATGCTGCTCCGTGGGCACAATCCAACGCAACTCTTAAACCAGCGAAGTCCTCTTGTACAGTTTGCTTTAAGAACTGAAGATATTTTTGGCCTCCTTCAAAATAATCATTGACCTGGCCTAATTCAGCCCCTACTGGTCGAGGTAGCGTATCTTCTTGATCTAAGAGTGTTTCAATTTCTTGTTCTTGGGTATCTAATAATTTAAACCCGTCCGGTCCAAAAAATTTAATTCCATTATCAGCAACCGGATTATGAGATGCTGATATCATAATTCCTGCTTGAGCACTTAATGCTTTAGTTAAGAATGCAACTCCTGGTGTTGAGATAACGCCTAGACGCATAACCTCCGCACCGATGGAAAGTAACCCTGCAACGAGTGCACCTTCAAGCATTTCGCCCGATATGCGTGTGTCACGGCCAATTAGTACTTTCGGTTTCTGAGTATTTTTAGTTAAAATATATCCACCCACACGGCCTAATTTGAATGCTAACTCTGGTGTTAATTCCGTATTGGCCACACCGCGCACTCCATCAGTTCCAAAATATTTACCCATCAATAATCTCTCCTTCAATAAATCCCTTATTGATCATCTTGTTCATTTTCCTCGACTATAATTAACGCTTTTTCAGTTGCTGTTAGTAATAACAAGTTTTGGGGTCCCACTACTTGTAGGTCGACTTCATGTTCTCCTGGAGAAAGCTGATTAATATCAACAAACACCTGTATATCTCCTCTGCTTACTTTATCTAAAAGGATACGTGAGCCTTTTAGAATAACATCTGTAAATTGATTTTCAGGTGTAACAAATTCAGCTGTATATCCTTCGGTTAATCCAGTAATCTCGATTGGTATTTCTTCTAAGATTAATGTCTCTTCTACGCTTAACTCAATGGTTACATTAACGACCTCAGGATCTACCTTCTCTACCCCGCGTGGCTTTGGCACAGTTAATTGAACAGTTTGGCTTTGTGTAATTTCACTTAAGTCTAAGTTAATCCCTTCAATTAAGGAAATGTTGTTAAGAACATCTTGTGGTCCAAAAATTGTAACGACTTTTGGATCTACAGTCAACGAATTTATGCTTAAACCTTCAGGAAGTTCTCCTTGCCTAGATACCTTTATAGGAACTTCTTTATATGGACTTGTAACTGGTATACGGACATCAACAACAGATGGGTCAACATCAAGATGCAGTTCATTTCCAAAGTGATCATATAACTTTACAGGACCGCTTTTTTCAAACGTTTGATCCGCGCCTTTTACATCAATATATACTTTAGCGATAGCAACCTGGTCAATAAACTCTTCAGCTGCAGTAACTTCAACGTTAACTGGTGTTACAATCGGTGTTCCAATGGAATACCCTTCTTCAACTTCGTCTCTATTCACTAACTCGACTTCAACTGGTAAGGAGACGGTTTTCTTTTCTTGTAATACAACCCGAACAAACTTCGGAACTATTGAAACCGTAACATCATTTGGAAAACCTCGATGTTCAACACTTACATTATGCACACCGGCCTCTAAGTCGGTTAAATCAACAAACACCTCATACGAAGGGCGAGTAAACTGAAAAAGTGTAATTGAACTTTGTGGTCCTTTTAAATTAACTTGAACACTTTCTGTCATCTCAGTCACTGCAAATCGTTCTGTATCATAAATAGGTGTAACGTCAACTTCTTCTAATGTGTATGTACCAGGACTAACAGGAGGCAAGACCCCTGCTGGTTGATTGTATATATTGTCATAATTCACCATCATAAAAAGCATTAGGGCGATGAAGAATGAGATTATTTTTACAAACCATGGACTATTAATAAACTTATCCATTTTTCTTACCTCCCCATTGCCAGCGAGAGGCCGAAGTTGTTTTCGTTTCTATAATTAATTCTTTTTCTAAAAGATGTCGTAACTGTTCTTCATTTAAATCTCGGTGGAGTTCTCCATTTTTCGTCAGAGATACATTCCCCGTTTCTTCTGATACGACAATCGTTATACTATCTGTAACTTCACTAATTCCAAGCGCAGCACGATGTCGTGTACCTAACTCCTTTGATATAAATGGATTTTCAGATAAAGGTAAATAACATCCTGCAGCTAAAATTGCATTTTCTTTAATAATGACTGCTCCATCGTGTAAAGGAGTGTTAGGTATGAATACATTTATTAATAGCTCAGAAGTTAATTTAGCATTCATACCAATTCCCGTTTCCACATAGTCGTTCATTCCCGTTTCTCTTTCGACTGAAATAAGAGCACCAATACGACGCTTAGCCATATAACTAGCAGCTTTTAAGATAGCTTCAATAGATTTTGAAGCTATCTCTTCTTGTGGGGCATTCGTTCTTGAGAAAAACCGTCCCCTACCTAACTGCTCCAGCGCTCTTCTCAATTCGGGCTGAAATATAATAATAATTGCTAGTAAACCGTAAGTCACCGTCTGTGTCATCAGCCAATGAAGCGTACGTAAGCCAAGGATATTACTTAAGAACCAAACAGCCAAGATGACCGTAATTCCCTTTAATAACTGTACAGCTCGTGTGCCTCGAATAACCATAATCAGCTTATAGATAACATAGGTGACCAATAATATATCAACGATACTGCCTAGATGTCTAAGAAATTGAATTTCACCGTCAGGAAACATGCTTGTATCCTCCAAACATTAGTAAAACAAAACTATACTATATAAGTATCTTTTTCATTATATCATAAAGAAATACCTTTCATATTTTTAGTTTTATATTAAAACTATAAAGTTTTCTATAAAATTCATTAGCTTTCTTTTTCTCCATCAAATACATTTATTACTTCTAACAGAAACTCTTTTATATGATACCAAGTCCATTCTAACACTTGGTTAATTTCCTTTATTTCTCCGCTTACAGACCCAGCAGATGCTAAATATTGCTCACTATTAATCAACAATATACTGCCATTTACCTCACCTGCTACTTCAAGTTTTCCATTACGAATCGTTAGGTCGCCTTCAACCACTTCACCTTCTGGCACAATAACTGTCCCAGTTTCTTTATCAATTTGAATATTTCCAGCACCCGAAACCATTAATTGTCCATCTTGATGATTCCAGATGGAAACAATACTAGATGACATAAATACTAAAAATAGAGCAGCAGCCACCAAAAAAGGATGACGTCTAATCCACTTTTTCCAAGTTCGTGATGTTGACTTTTTATTTTCCGGCAATTGCTTTAATACATTAGCTGTAAAATCATTGGGTGCAGAAATATGTGAAGAACTTTGGACAAATGCAATAGTACGCTTTAACTCATTATAATGTTCACTACAATCTTCACACTTGTTTATATGTTCATATAGTTCAGCTCGTTCTTTTTCAGAAGCTTCACCGTCAAAATACTTATGCATTAAGAGTACATATTGGCGCTCACAAGCCATCCTAAATCCCCCTTTATTTATTTCGCATTCTCTTTCTTAATGCTTCTCTCCCTCTATGTATACGAGTCTTTACCGTTGAAACTGGTAAATCCAAAATGTCACTAATTTCTTTTAGGGAAAGGTCTTCGATGTATTTGAGTATGATCGCCGAACGATACTTCGGAGGAAGTTGATTGATCTCATCCTGTATCCACTCTTGCATTTCTATCGTTACTACTTGGTCCTCAGGCAAATCTTGATCTGCAGCAATTTGAGATTGAACCGTCAACCCTTCACTTCCAGAAATAGGATCACTTAAAAAATAATCTGGTTTTTTCTTTCGTAAACGGTCAATTGAAAGATTGGTCGTAATTCTAAAGAGCCATGTGGAGAATTTCCGTGACGAATCATAACTATCAATATTCGTATAAGCACGTAAAAAAGCTTCTTGCGCAATATCTTGTGCTTCATGCACGTTACCTACCATTCGATAGGATAGTTGATAGACTCTATCTTTAAACAATTCTACTAATTCCCCAAAAGCCTGTTGATCCCCTTTTTTAACTTCTTTAATAAGTTGTTGTACTATTCTATCCATTTCTATTCCCTCCGCTTATAAGTGCGGTTAGTGTATATACGAACCACCTAAGAAAAGGTTTCACTTTGTTAAAAACTCTTCTTAAAATATACTACCTATTTTACCACTTTTATTTGGGAATAGAAGGAAATATAGAATAATAGTTTATTTTCTTTAAAAAACAAAAAATCCTTAGACATAGTATCTAAGGTTACATTTATTATCTTTGGTGGAGCCTAGCGGGATCGAACCGCTGACCTCCTGCGTGCAAGGCAGGCGCTCTCCCAGCTGAGCTAAGGCCCCATAATGGAGCGGGTGATGAGAATCGAACTCACGACATCAGCTTGGAAGGCTGAGGTTTTACCATTAAACTACACCCGCAGATTATTCACTTTAAAACACCTATTTTGTCCAAAGGTAGCCGATGAATAGATGCACCTTTGGAGCGGAAGACGGGACTCGAACCCGCGACCCTCACCTTGGCAAGGTGATGTTCTACCACTGAACTACTTCCGCAAAATGGTGAGCCATGAAGGACTCGAACCTTCGACCCTCTGATTAAAAGTCAGATGCTCTACCAACTGAGCTAATGGCTCGAATGGCTGGGCTAGCAGGATTCGAACCTGCGCATGGCGGAGTCAAAGTCCGGTGCCTTACCGCTTGGCTATAGCCCATCCTAATTTAAATGGTGGAGGGGGACGGATTCGAACCGCCGAACCCTCAGGGAGCGGATTTACAGTCCGCCGCGTTTAGCCACTTCGCTACCCCTCCAGCTAGTAAAAAATGGTGCCGGCGAGAGGACTTGAACCCCCAACCTACTGATTACAAGTCAGTTGCTCTACCAATTGAGCTACACCGGCATAATGGTGGAGGATGACGGG
>NZ_JBYCKM010000017.1:0-76574 GCF_057473385.1 Alkalihalobacterium sp. TH-98
CAAAAGCCAGATTGAAGCCCGAAATCACAAGTAACGGAAAAAAGCGGGAAGCAAAAGCCGTATTGAAGCCCGAAATCTCAAGTAACGGAAAAAAACGAAAAGCAAAAGCCGTATTGAAGCCCGAAATCTCAAGTAAAGGAAAAAAACGGGAAGCAAAAGCCAGATTGAAGCCCGAAATCTCAAGTAACAGGGAAAAGTGGATCACAAAAGCGAGATATGAACCCGAAATCTCCAATAATATGATGCGCCGGGTCACAAAAGTAAAAGACTCACACATCAAGCCCACTATTAAGAAACAGCATCGTGCGAAACCCACTCCAGTAAAAAAAACTAATAATTCCATTCAAGCTAACCACCCATCATCTCAACAAACACATAAGCTCAGCCCTTCAGAATCAACTTTGTCGAAATTTCACTAATAAAATTAAATAGAAATATAGTATACTTGCAATAGCTGAATTATTACTTTGGAGGAAAACTGTATACATGACTTTTAAAGCAAATAACGCGATTAAGTTGGGGAAAGTAATACCTTTTATTCAAAATGGAGATTATTTTTATCAAAAAGGTATTTCATTTTATCGTAAAAATAATATGGATCGGGCGATATATTACCTTGAAAAAGCTATTGAATTGAAAAAGGATGATCCTGTCTACCATTGTCAGCTATCAGCGATTTTAGCAGATAAAGGTGAGTACGAACGTTCAAATGAAATTTTACATTACGTTATCTCAGATTTGGATCCGACGATGTATGAATGTTATTTTTTTATGGCCAATAATTATGCACACCTCGGTTTATTTGAAAAAGCAGAGGAATTGGCTTTTGAATATATTGAGAAAAATGAAGATCAAGAGTTTTTAGATGACTGTATGTCTTTAATTGATCTTTTATGTTTAGAGAAAGATGAGAACTCGTTCGAAAATAAGTTAGACGAAGAGGAATTACTTATTATTCGTCATGAAAATGCGGTCGCTCACATCGCGCGTGGTCATTATGAGTTGGCGATTGAACAATTTAAACAAATGATTGAAAATCGTCCTAATTTATGGTCGGCTCATAATCAATTAGCAAAAGCACTCTTTTTACAAGGACAGCATCAAGAAGCACTTGAGCGAACGTTTGAAGTGTTAGAAAATGACCCGGGTAACTTCACAGCGTATTGTCACTTAACGAGCTTTTACTTCGAGATGGGTGAAAAAGAAAAGGCCTATGAGTTCGCGTCATGGTTAACAAAGATTAGCCCCATCGATATCGAACAACGCTTTTTACTAGCAGAAACCTTATGTAAAATAGAGCTTTTTAAAGAGAGTTTCTTAAAGCTTCGTTTATTAAAAAAAGACAATTATCATGAAACTACAGACTTCCTACGTTGTTATGCTGTGGCTGCCTATCATTGTGAAGAGAAGGAACGGGCTTATATCAATTTGCGGAAAGCCGCAAGACTCGGTGACCAAAAAGCTGAAAAATTTCTAGCGGATGAAGCAAACGGTTTGCTTAACAACGAGAATGTTCGGTATAATTAATACACCTAAGGGTATAAATTACTCGTTTTCTAAAACCAATAAAACAGCTTAACCAGATGGACGTTCGACGGACCAGCAGTCGCAAATGGCTTGTATTAAAAATAGAGATGAAATAATCAAGCAATTTATTGGACTTCTGAAAAAGATATAACTACGATAGACAGAGAAGATAAGTGGAATACTAATTGGGGAATAGTAAAGATAACGATCAAAAGCCCTTAGCTAGTAACCAGAAGGAGTGAGATAGATGAGTGAAGAGAAAATTTATGATGTGATTATTGCTGGAGCCGGTCCTGCGGGGATGACAGCTGCGGTTTACACATCACGCGCGAATTTAAGCACGGTCATGGTTGAAAGAGGCGTTCCTGGAGGCCAAATGGCGAATACAGAAGACGTAGAGAACTATCCTGGATTTGACCATATTCTTGGTCCTGATCTTTCAAACAAAATGTTCGAGCACGCCAAAAAATTCGGTGCTGAATATGCCTATGGTGATATTAAAGAAATTATTGACGGCGAAGATTATAAAATTGTTAAAGCTGGAAGCAAAGAGTTTAAAGCAAAAGCGGTTATCGTAGCAACAGGTGCCGAGTATAAAAAGATAGGTGTACCAGGAGAAAAAGAATTAAGTGGCCGCGGGGTTTCTTATTGTGCGGTTTGTGACGGTGCGTTCTTTAAAGGAAAAGAACTTGTAGTTGTCGGCGGCGGAGACTCTGCTGTAGAAGAAGCGGTTTATTTAACTCGCTTTGCTACAAAAGTAACGGTCGTACACCGTCGCGACGAATTAAGAGCACAAAAAATTCTTCAACAGCGTGCTTTCGATAACGAAAAGGTTGAATTCATTTGGAACCATACGGTCAAAGAAATTAATGAAGCAGAAGGAAAAGTGGGCAGTGTCACTCTTGTCAGCACGGAAACAGGTGAAGAACGTGAATTTAATACAGACGGTGTCTTTATTTACATTGGCATGCTGCCGCTAAATGCTTCGGTTCTAAATTTGGGGATTACAAATGAAGACGGTTATGTTGTAACAAACGATGAAATGGAAACGAAAGTACCAGGCATCTTTGCAGCTGGTGATATTCGGGAAAAGACTCTTCGACAAATTGTTACAGCAACAGGGGATGGAAGTATTGCTGCTCAAAGCGCTCAACATTACATTGAAACATTAGCTGAAAAAGCGAAAGCAAAGTAATAGCAAGTCTAATGAAGGGGAAAACGAGTAAAGATTGGTTTGGAATTTACACATCGACAATAATTGACAAAAAATCTTTACAAAACGTAACTGTGTCTTAACTCTTTTGTAACAGTCATGAAACATAAAAAGGTTACTATAAGAGTAAGTAATTGACCCCCTTTTTTATATATTACTTTGAAGCACGGACATAAATTTGTTCGTGCGCTTTTTTTTTTATGATAGAACTGTTTTTATTAATCAAGATCTTACGATTGAAAAAAATGCAGTGCTTCGGATTACAACATGAGATCGAGGAATATAATTACTATAGCAAAACAACACCTCGTATCTTGAAACGAGCGCTATGTATCTGGCATTAACGTGATTTAATGATCCCGTTTAACTGGCGCTACAACTCCCGCTGAAAAAGTTTCATTTTATGACGATAGTTTATTTGAGTTAAATCTAAAATACTAAAAACGTAGAAATCCTTCATCTTAGAAAATTCCTTCATCCGAAAGAAACACATCATTCAACGAAAATTCCAATACCACATCCATCTGAATGGATCCGACAAAATTTGATTATTTCAGTATGTATTACCATCTATCTGGTAGGGAGCTTACCGTTGTGACTACAACTGTTTGATAGTATACTTAGGTCATGAGAACGTGAGGTGAGTCGTGTGCAGAGAGTTACGAATTGTATTGTTGTGAAAGACGGATCGATTTTAATGTTACAGAAACCTCGCCGGGGCTGGTGGGTTGTACCGGGCGGGAAAATGGAGATAGGTGAGTCCGTACTAGAAGCAGTAAAACGAGAATATCGTGAAGAAACGGGACTTACTGTCATTAATCCAAAAATTAATGGTATTTTTACGATTGTCATAAAAGACGGCGATGCCATTCAATCGGAATGGATGTTATTCACGTTTAAAGCCGATCAATTTACTGGGGTTCCACTCGAACAGTCTCCTGAAGGAAAATTAGAGTGGAAGCGTATAGATGAAGTGAAAGAACTGCCGATGGCTGCAGGCGATCGATTCATTTACGAGCATCTGTTATACAATGATGAGCCTCTTTACGGTACGTTCCACTATACACCTGATTTCCAACTTCTTTCATACCGCTTAGAACCGAATCAGCAGGAAAAGTAATTGTTTCTTACTTTTCCTTGTCTAGTTCCAGGTGCCATCGGCTCGAGGTCGCTTTGGTCCATTAAGCGTGTCTAAAGAACAAGACACTTATTACTGGCCTTCAAGTGTTTGTCGCCGATAAGCAGGCACCTTGCACTTTTCTTAGAAATTTCAATAAAATGAAGTAAGGTGATAAAGATGACAGAACAAAAGGAAGATATTCAAATTGTCATTATTACAGGAATGTCTGGGGCAGGAAAAACAGTAGCTGTTCAAAGCTTTGAAGATTTAGGATATTTTTGTGTAGATAATTTACCTCCAGCCCTGATTCCGAAGTTTATTGATCTCATTGAAAGCTCAGGCGGTAAGATGAATAAAGTCGCTTTAGTTATTGACCTTAGAGGTCGTGAGTTTTTTGATCATTTCTTCGAAGTCATTGATAAATTAGGAAACTCGTCAAATCTTCATTTAAATCCGCAAGTTTTATTTTTAGATGCAAAAGATGCTAAATTAGTCCAGCGTTATAAAGAAACACGTCGCTCTCATCCGTTGGCACCAAAGGGCCTGCCGCTCGAGGGCATCAAAGCTGAACGTGAAATGCTCGAGGAATTAAAAGGAAGAGCGCAACAGATTATTGACACAACGGATTTAAAGCCGATCCAATTGCGTGAAAAGATCAGCCAGCGATTCTCTACTGAAGAACAACCGCTATTCTCTGTAAACCTCATGTCGTTTGGATTTAAATATGGGATACCGATTGACGCGGATCTCGTATTTGACGTTCGATTTTTACCGAATCCACACTATATTGACCATATGCGTCCAAAGACTGGACTTGATGAAGAAGTATCTTCGTATGTCTTAAAATGGTCAGAAACACAGCAATTTATTGAGAAACTTCGTGACCTGCTTGTTTATATGCTTCCGCAATATAAGCGTGAAGGAAAAAGCCAACTTGTTGTTGGTATTGGTTGTACAGGCGGGAAGCATCGCTCGGTAACCTTGGCTGAGTATTTTGGGGAATATTTTTCAAAAGAGTATGTCGTCCATGTGAGTCATCGAGATATTGAAAAAGGAAAGGACAGACACTAGTGGAAAAGAAAAAAAAGGTTGTTGTCATCGGGGGAGGAACCGGTTTATCGGTTCTTTTACGGGGGTTAAAAACATTTCCGGTGGATATTACAGCAATCGTAACGGTAGCTGATGATGGGGGAAGTTCAGGACGGTTACGAAAAGAATTGCATATCCCACCACCAGGAGATGTCAGGAATGTACTCGTCGCTTTGGCTGAGGTAGAACCGTTAGTAGAGCAGTTATTTCAACACCGTTTTCAAAATGGAGACGGTCTAAGCGGGCATTCTTTAGGGAACTTACTTCTTGCGGGGATGACGTCGCTGACGGGCGATTTTGCAAGAGGGATTAGTGAGCTTAGTAAAGTTTTAAATGTAAGGGGAAAAGTGTATCCTGCTGCGAATCAAAGTATTGTCCTTCATGCTAAAATGATTGATGGTACGATTGTCACTGGGGAGTCTAAAATTCCTCAGGTCGGTAAACAAATTAAACAAGTCTATGTGACACCTGCTAACGTGTCGCCATTAAAAGAAAGCATTGAGGCGATACAGCAAGCTGATAGTATTGTAATTGGACCTGGGAGCCTGTATACGAGTGTTCTCCCTAATTTACTTGTTCCTGGTATTACGGAAGAAGTCAAAAAAGCAGCAGCGAAGAAAATCTATATTTGTAATGTCATGACTCAACCGGGTGAAACCGACCGGTACCGCGCATCGGATCATGTTAAAGCGATTGTGGACCATTGCGGCAATCAGCTTTTAGACTACATCGTTGTTAACCAACAACTGATACCACCAGATATCATCTCCCGCTATGCAGAAGAGGGAGCTGAACCTGTGGAATTTGATCAGATGCAACTCAAATCCTATGGAATTCGTATAGTTAACGAGTCATTTTTACAATATAAAGACAAACTAATCAGGCATGATGCCAATAAAGTAGCTCAAATGATCCTACAGCTAACATAGTGTAAACGGCTAGAAATATGGGGGTGAGACTGTTGTCATTTGCTGCAACTACTAAAAAAGAACTCACTCAATTAGAGATAGATGACTGTTGTGCGAAAGCTGAATTAACGGCTCTTATTCGAATGAACGGCTCTCTTGCATTTAGCAATCAAAAAATGATGTTAGATATTACGACAGAGAATGCCGCAATTGCGAGAAGAATCTATACACTAGTAAAGAGGTTATTTCCGCAAACTCATATGGAGTTACTTGTTCGAAAAAAGATGCGTTTGAAAAAAAATAATGTCTATTTAGTGAGAATTTCACAAGAAGCGAGGCAAACTCTTGAGAATTTAGGTATTATAGGGGAAGGATTTACTTTTATCCGTACAATCTCTTCTGCGATCGTTCAGAAACATTGTTGCCGTCGTGGATACTTAAGGGGAGCTTTTCTAGCGGGAGGTTCAATTAACCATCCTGAAACGTCTTCTTATCATTTAGAAATCTTTTCACTGTATGAAGAGCATAATCAATCTTTATGTGAGTTAATGAATTCTTTTGATTTAAATGCGAAAACATTAGAACGTAAGAAAGGATTCATAACCTATATAAAAGAAAGTGAAAAGATTACCGAGTTTCTAAATATTATCGGAGCCCACCAAGCGTTACTCTATTTCGAAGATGTCCGCATCATGAAAGATATGAGGAACTCTGTAAACCGTCTTGTCAATTGTGAAACAGCGAACTTGAATAAAACGGTAGGAGCTGCTTTACGACAGGTGGAAAATATTCGCTTGGTTGATCGTGAAATCGGTTTAGTGAATTTGCCAGGCAAGCTGAGGGAAATTGCTGAGCTTCGAGTGAAGCACCAGGATGTGACCTTGAAAGAGCTAGGAGAGATGGTGTCTACCGGAAAAGTTAGTAAATCTGGAGTCAATCATCGCCTTCGTAAAATAGATGACTTAGCGGAACGGCTTCGTTCAGGTGAACAGTTAACAGGATTTTAAGATGAATGTTATTGTCTTTTTGGATGAACGAACCGAAACAAATCATAGGAAAAGACATATTTTATTTAGTGAAAAATAAGGAGGTAGTTCGCTTGATCCAAAAACAATTAGAAGTGAAGTTAAAAACAGGTCTTCAAGCTCGACCAGCAGCACTATTTGTTCAAGAGGCTAACCGTTATTCTTCAGATATTTTTATTGAAAAAGACAATAAAAAAGTAAATGCGAAGAGTATTATGGGGATCATGAGCCTTGCGATCGGTAAAGGTGTTATGGTCAATGTGATCGTTGACGGTAAGGACGAAGAAGAAGCAATTGAAGCACTAGAAGCTTTTATTTCAAACGAAGAATAATTCAAAATCTGAGCGACGACAACTAGTCCAGCTCAGGTTTTTTTAATTGTGAAGCGTTTGGCTTGGTGTTTGACATTGTTGATTTCGCTTGCAATGTGCGCAATTACAGATAGCTACGAGCATCTATAGTAGTTCCGCCGATATAATGGAAATGCGCCGATAAATGAAATAGTTGCGCCGATAAGTGAGTAGTCCGCCGAACTAATGGAAGTTGCGGCGATAAGTGAAGTAGTTCCGCCGATATAATGGAAATGCGGCGATAAGTGAAGTGGTTTCGCCGAACTAATGGAAGTTGCACCGATAAATGAAATAGTTCCGCCGAACTAATGGAAGTTGCGGCGATAAGTGAAGTAGTTCCGCCGACTAATGGAAGTTGCGCCGATATAATGGAAATGCGGCGATAAGTGAAGTAGTTCCGCCGATATAATGGAGATTACGCCGATAAGTGAAGTAGTTCCACCAAAACATGGAGCTCACTACATAAAAGTGTGAGAACTCCATATAAAAGTAGATGCACCAACACCACAGCTAACACTTAATCCGTTGCTTCTAACAACAACAGAAAATCCCCTAGCCTTAACTCGCTAGGGGATTTTGTTTCGATCAATTGATTACTTTTCAGTAGATGTTGATGAAATTACGTTGTCAATTAGACCGTATTCTTTTGCTTTTTCAGCAGTCATGAAGTTGTCACGGTCTGTATCTCTTTCGATCACTTCTAACGGTTGACCCGTACGTTCTGATAAGATTTGATTTAAGTGCTCACGCATTTGGATAATACGTTTTGCGTGAATTTGGATGTCAGATGCTTGACCTTGTGTTCCTCCAAGTGGTTGGTGAATCATGACTTCACTATTAGGAAGTGCATAACGCTTTCCTTTTTCACCAGCTGCAAGTAAGAAAGCACCCATTGATGCAGCCATACCGATACAAATCGTAGATACTTGTGGTTTAATATAATTCATTGTATCGTAAATCGCCATACCTGCTGTAATCGAACCACCGGGGCTGTTAATGTATAGTGAAATATCTTTTTCTGGATCTTCTGCTTGTAAGAAAAGTAATTGTGCTACGATAGAGTTTGCCACGTTATCATCAATTGCGCTTCCTAGCATAATGATACGATCTTTTAATAGACGTGAGTAAATGTCATAGGCACGTTCACCACGATTTGTTTGTTCAATAACTGTAGGAATTAAATTCATATTCATATCCTCCTTAGTTTTCATATAAATTCGAAGTAGTTATCTTGCTTTTAAGTAATGGTGTTCAATGAATATTGCTTTCTTGTAAACATATGCGAAGATCTAATGTTCTTATGTATATCTTACTCAAAAGGTCAATAAAGGTCAAATGATAACTACCCTCTATATAATACTATTTCGCCTTTTTTACTTTCATCCCTCTTTCATCATAGCCGAAAATAAAAAAAATCAAACTTTATTTTACAGATTGGTTAACATTTTCTCTTTACAGAAATGAAAACTGTTCATAAACTATAGTAAGAGACTATAAAATAGTTGAAAGATGTCAGGTTTTATTGTGTACGTGGTTAAGAAAGCGCTTACAAATTTATGGAAGAAATGTTATCTCGTTTGATTACTATTGAAAATAGATGCTGTAGTCAGACGGATAGTCCGAAGATTAAACGATCAAGGGGAGAGTTGTTATGAGAATGGATGTTGGTCTTTTTCAACAACAGACTACAGGATTATATATGACCAAAGAACTTCGGCAAGCGATCTCACTCCTGCAATATTCAACGACAGAGTTGACTCAATATATACAAGAACAGGCGTTAGAAAATCCGCTGATAGAGCTAGAAGATCATTTTCAGGTTGAGCTTTTAAAGAGGGAAAAGCAAAGAGAAGATCTAGATGAGCGACAATGGGAGAGTGGGTATCGGGAGCAAGAAGTTTCTCCTCTTGATTTCGTTAGCAGTGATCGATATAACCTACAAGACCACTTGCTGTATCAGGCTAAATTTCTTAATTTAGATGAACAAAGCTATGAAATTCTTTGTTATTTCATTCTTCATGTCAATGGTGATGGGTATTTAAGTGAACCGGTTGAGAAAATGGTAGAAGAGTTAGGGATATCTGAAGAAGATGGGGAAGATGTCCTTATGGTACTGCAAAATATGGAACCGACCGGTGTAGGAGCGAGAAATCTTCAAGAGTGCCTTTTACTTCAACTAGCCAAGAGAAAGGATCGAAACATTCTTGCGGAAATGATTGTCGAGAATTATATGCTAATGTTAGCAGAAAGGCGTTGGAAGGAGTTATCGAAGGAATTATCTGTGACCCTTCAAGAAATTCAACAAGTGTATGATTTGATACAAACACTGCAGCCGAGACCGGGTGTTAATTATTCAGATGATCTGCCGAGGTATGTTCAGCCGGATGTTACGGTAGAAGAACTAGAAGGTGAACTCGTTGTCCAAGTTCATGATGACTTGCTTCCAAAAATTCAGTTAAATAAACAGTATCAATCACTATTACATGATAAAAGTTCAGACGCCAATGAATATGTCCGCAAAAAATATGATCAAGTGAAATGGCTATTAAAAAATATTAAACAACGTCAAGTGACTCTTTATCAGGTAACGGATGCGATTGTCCGTCACCAAAAAGAATTTTTCTATAAAGGAGCAGAGGCGTTACGGCCATTAACGTTAAAGCAAATTGCAGAAGAAATTGACGTGCACGAGTCTACGGTAAGTCGTGTGACGACGAATAAATATATGCAGTCGCCGCGTGGTCTTTTTGAATTGAAGTACTTTTTTACAACCGCCCTTACGAATGGGAATGCAGGGGAAACTTCTACCTCTTATGCAAAAGAAGTGATAAAATCGTTAATTGAGAAGGAAGATAAACGAAAGCCTTTATCTGATCAAAAAATTGTTGATGCTTTAAAAACACAGCATGAAATTGAGCTTTCGAGAAGAGCTGTTGCAAAGTATCGAGATGAGATGAAGATCCCGTCTTCTTCTAAACGGAAACGATTTGAATAGTGGAGGTAGTTATGGGTAAGCTAAAAGTAACGTTTTATACAAAAGAAAATTGTTCCCTATGTGACAACGGGTTAGCGGTTTTAAAAATCATTCAAGAAGATATCCCCTTTGATATTGAAATGGTTGATATTTATAAAGACGACGAATTGTTAGAAAAATACCAAGTGATGATTCCAGTGGTTTCAATTGACGATGAAGAAATTGATTACGGAATTGTGACAGAAGAAAAAATAAGAAAACGTTTACTTTCAGTTTGTCGATAAAATCTACTTGAAGTTTGGATCAATTCCTTGTTACAATGAGTATGTTGAAGGAATTGGTCTTTTTTTTTACGCTAGATGGGACACATTTTGTCACACAGGGACATATAATGACCCTATAAAAGGGGATGTATAACAATAGAAGGAGAAAAAGGATGAGAAATCTTTTTGACATTCAACAAAAGCTCGTTCCTGATCTACTTGAGGTTTTGTTGAAGCGTTATAGAATACTCCAATACATTCGTTTGATGGAACCGATTGGACGAAGAAGTCTCTCTTCTAGTATGGACATTAGTGAAAGAATTTTACGCAGTGAAGTTACTTTCCTAAAAGACCAACGCCTAGTTCATGTAGCAAGTGCAGGAATGAGTTTAACGAAAGACGGTAAGAATTTATTACTGGAACTCGAAGGCATGATGAAAGAGTTATTAGGTTTGAAAGCTCTTGAAAAACAACTTGCACATGAATACCAATTAAAAAACGTCATTGTCGTTCCGGGTGATAGTGATCAATATGATTGGGTAAAGAAAGAAATGGGGCGTGCTTGTGTCCACTACTTAAAGCAACATGTAGCCAATCAGGCGACAGTAGCGATTACAGGTGGTACAACCGTTGCAGCTGTTGCTGAAATGATGGGTTCAGATTTTCAGAGAGATGATTTGTTGTTTGTACCTGCAAGAGGTGGAATTGGAGAAGAAGTTGAAAATCAGGCAAATACGATTTGTGCTGAAATGGCAAGACAAACAGGCGCTTCGTATCGATTATTACATGTCCCTGATCAACTAAGTGAAGAAACGTATTCTTCTTTAATCTCAGAACCGTCTGTTCAAAGTGTTCTACACAACATTACGAGCGCCACTGTAGTTATTCATGGAATTGGAGAAGCTAAAACGATGGCCAAACGACGCGGGGCGTCAGAAGAGTTTCTACAAAAGCTTGTGAACCACGAGGCAGTTGCTGAAGCTTTTGGTTATTATTTTGATCATTTAGGAGATATTATTCACAGGGAGCGTACAATCGGACTTCAACTCGAGCACTTAAACGAAGAAAAGCAAGTCATCGCCATTGCAGGCGGCGCTTCGAAAAGCGTTGCGATTGCCGCTTACTTAAAAAACCGAAAAAGCAGCATACTGATCACCGATGAAGGAGCAGCCAGACAAATGCTCAACTAACCTTTGTGCTTTGCGGTGCCAGGCACCTATTGCGCTTTACTGCGTAAAAGCCAACGCGTATTGCTAGACAGAAATACCTAAATTTTAAAAAAAGGGCTCGCCCTTTTCATAAAAAACGATGAACAAGCATGCACAAATGACTAATTGAAGGCACCATTTTCAAAAAATGGTGCCAGGCACCTTTACTTAACTAAAGCAATTGCCAGATGCTCATCGTTTACGTTTTATATACTAAGGAGGAAATTGAAAATGGCAACTAAAATTGGAATTAATGGATTTGGACGTATCGGAAGACTTGTATTTCGCGCAGCACTTAAAAACCCTAACGTAGAGGTAGTTGCAATTAACGACTTAACAGATGCTAACATGTTAGCTCATCTTTTAAAATATGACTCAGTACACGGGAAACTTGATGCAGAAGTATCAGTTAACGAAGACAGCCTAGTTGTAAACGGACAAGAGATTAAAGTTATCGCGGAGCGTGACCCAGCTCAATTAGGATGGGGTAATCTTGGTGTAGAAGTAGTAGTTGAATCAACTGGACGCTTCACTAACCGTGAAGATGCTGCAAAGCATATTGAAGCAGGAGCTAAGAAAGTAATCATCTCAGCACCAGCAAACAACGAAGATATCACTGTAGTAATGGGTGTAAACCACGAGCAATATGATGCAGCAAGCCACCACGTTATTTCAAATGCATCATGTACAACAAACTGTTTAGCACCGTTTGCTAAAGTATTAAATGATCAATTTGGAATTCGTCGCGGTATGATGACAACTGTTCACTCTTACACGAACGACCAACAAATCCTTGACTTACCGCACAAAGACTACCGTCGTGCACGTGCAGCAGCTGAAAACATCATCCCAACAACTACTGGTGCAGCGAAAGCAGTAGCGCTTGTTTTACCAGAGCTAAAAGGGAAATTAAACGGTGGAGCGATGCGTGTTCCAACTCCAAACGTTTCATTAGTTGACTTAGTTGTCGAGCTTGATAAAGAAGTGACAGCTGAAGATGTAAACAACGCTTTTAAAGAAGCTGCAGAAGGTCCATTAAAAGGAATTCTTGGTTACTCTGAAGAGCCGCTAGTTTCTGGTGACTATAACGGAAACCCAGATTCTTCTACTATCGATGCTCTTTCAACAATGGTTATGGAAGGTAACATGGTAAAAGTAATCTCTTGGTACGATAACGAAGCAGGATATTCGCACAGAGTTGTAGATTTAGTTGAATATATGGCAAAGCAAGGACTATAATCGTTTATAGTGAAAGTTTTGGAAAGGGAGGAGAAATGCACCATACGTTTTTTCTCCCTTTTTCTAAAATCTTTCTAAATGTTGAGTTCAAATGAGGGGGTTCACTAAGTGAATAAGAAGTCAATTCGCGATGTTGAATTAACAGGAAAGAAAGTTTTTTGCCGTGTCGATTTTAATGTCCCAATGAACAATGGGGAAGTATCAGATGACACGAGAATTCGTGCTGCGCTGCCAACGATTCAGCACCTAGTGGAACAAGGAGCAAAAGTTATCCTTGCGAGTCACCTTGGTCGTCCAAAAGGGCAAGTCGTTGAAGAGCTTCGTCTAGATGCAGTAGCGAAACGTCTAAGTGATTTATTAGAAAAAGAAGTGACAAAAACAGACGAAGCATTTGGGGCTGAAGTCGATCAAGCCATCTCGTCCATGCAAAATGGTGATGTTCTTCTTTTAGAAAACGTTCGCTTCTATCCAGGTGAAGAGAAAAATGCTCCTGAATTAGCACAGCAATTTTCAGCATTAGCTGACCTGTATGTAAACGATGCATTCGGTGCTGCCCACCGCGCGCACGCATCGACAGAAGGGATTGCTCACCACATCCCAGCGGTTGCAGGCTTTTTAATGGAAAAAGAGCTTGAAGTGTTAGGGAAAGCATTATCTAACCCAGAGCGTCCATTTACAGCGATCATCGGTGGGGCAAAAGTTAAAGATAAAATTGGGGTCATCGAAAATCTACTTGAAAAAGTAGACAACTTAATTATCGGTGGCGGACTAGCATATACGTTTGTTAAAGCAAAAGGCTATGAAATCGGTCAATCTTTATTAGAAGCAGATAAAATTGATTTAGCTAAAGGCTTTATCGAAAAAGCAGAACAAAAAGGCGTTAAATTATATATGCCAGAAGATGTTGTTGTCGCTAACGAATTTTCAAAAGATGCAACGACACAAGTTGTGGATATTGATCAAATCCCAGCGGACTGGCAAGGACTTGATATCGGACCGAAAACGGTTGATACATACCGTAATGTAATTCTAGATTCTAAGCTTGTTATTTGGAATGGACCGATGGGTGTATTCGAATGGGAAGCATTTGCTAACGGAACAAAATCTGTAGCTGTTGCACTTGCGGATGCTAACGATACGTTCACTGTTATTGGCGGTGGAGACTCTGCAGCGGCAGTAGAGAAATTTGAATTAGCTGAAAGCATGAGCCACATCTCGACAGGTGGAGGCGCATCTTTAGAATTTATGGAAGGTAAATACCTCCCGGGAGTAGTAGCTTTAAACGATAAGTAATCAAGAGAGGATGTTCATAATTGCGTAAACCTATCATTGCTGGAAACTGGAAAATGAACAAAACACTTGGTGAAGCACTTCAGTTTGTGGATCAAGTCAAAGGAGCGATTCCAACAAGTGAACTAGTCGACTCAGTGGTTTGTTCTCCTGCCTTATTCCTTGATGCATTAGTGAAAAGTGTAGAAGGAACAGAATTAAAAGTTGGGGCACAAAATATGCACTTTGAAGAAAGTGGTGCATTTACGGGTGAAATTAGTCCGGTCGCTCTAGCTGACATCGGCGCAAGCTATGTGATTATTGGTCACTCGGAGCGTCGTGAAATGTTCAATGAAACGGATCAAACAGTCAATAAAAAAGTAAAAGCAGCTTTCGCACACCGCCTGATCCCAATTATGTGCTGCGGCGAAACGTTAGAGCAGCGCGAAGCAGGTCAAACGAATGAACTTGTTGGTGATCAAGTGAGAAAAGGTCTTGAAGGACTTACAGCAGACCAAGTCAAACAACTTGTTATTGCCTACGAGCCAATTTGGGCAATCGGTACAGGGAAATCTTCTTCTGCTCAAGAAGCGAATGAAACATGCGCACACATCCGTACAGTTGTGGCAGACATGTACTCACAAGAAGTGGCAGATGCCGTTCGCATTCAATACGGTGGAAGTGTAAAACCCGCAAACATCGCTGAGTATCTTGGTCAGAGTGACATCGACGGGGCTTTAGTCGGTGGTGCAAGTTTAGAAGCTGATTCATTTTTACAGCTTTTGGAGGCAAAGTAAAATGAGTAAGAAACCAGTGGCAATGATAATCCTTGATGGATTTGCCTTAAGAGATGAAACAAAGGGGAATGCGGTTACCCACGCAAAAAAGCCAAACTTTGACCGCTATTGGAACACCTATCCTCATGCACAATTAAAAGCCTCAGGTGAAGCGGTTGGTTTACCAGAAGGACAAATGGGGAACTCGGAAGTGGGTCACTTAAACATTGGAGCTGGGAGAGTCGTTTACCAAAGCTTAACGAGAGTCAACCTGTCCATCCGGGAAGGTGACTTTTATAAAAACGAAACGTTCAACAAGGCCATGGATCATGTGAAAGAAAAAAATAGCAGCTTACATATTTACGGACTTCTTTCGGATGGTGGCGTTCATAGTCACATTGATCATTTGTTCGCCTTACTGGAGATGGCTAAATCGAAAGGGCTAGACAAAGTATACATTCATGGATTTTTAGATGGTCGTGATGTTGGGCCAACTACAGCAGAAGTCTACATTCGAGCACTTATCGATAAAACGGAAGATTTAGGTGTTGGAAAAATTGCGACCATTCACGGTAGATATTACGCGATGGACCGCGATCAACGCTGGGAACGTGTAGAAAAGTCGTACCGAGCAATGGTTTATGGTGAAGGACCATCTTATCAAAATGCGCTTGAAGTGCTAGAAGACTCTTATAAGAACGAAATTCATGATGAATTTGTTCTTCCGTCTGTCGTTAAAGATGAAAACGATCAACCGGTTGGAACAATCAAAAATGACGATGCGATTATCTTCTTTAACTTCCGTCCAGACCGTGCGATCCAAATGTCCCAAGTGTTTACGAACGAAGATTTTAGAGGGTTTGACCGTGGTGAGGCATTTCCGAGAAACTTACACTACGTGTGCTTAACACATTTTAGCGAGACCGTTCAAGGCTTTGTGGCGTTCCAGCCAACGAATCTAGATAACACACTAGGAGAAGTTCTCTCGCAACAAGGCTATAAACAGCTTCGAATTGCGGAAACGGAAAAATATCCTCACGTCACGTTCTTTTTCAGTGGTGGTAGAGAAGAGCCGTTTTCTGGTGAAGAACGTATATTAATCGACTCGCCAAAAGTGGCTACATATGATTTAAAGCCAGAGATGAGTGCTTATGAAGTAACTGATGCCCTGTTAAAAGAGATCGAAGCGGATAAGCATGATGCGATCATTTTAAACTTTGCCAACCCAGATATGGTTGGGCACTCAGGGATGTTAGATCCAACGGTAAAGGCAATTGAAGCTGTGGATGAGTGTTTAGGAAAAATAGTCGATGCGATCATTGCAAAAGGCGGCCATGCAATCATCACGGCAGACCACGGAAATGCCGATGAAGTCATCACTTTAGAAGGCACTCCAATGACTGCTCACACAACAAATCCGGTTCCAGTCATCGTTACAAAAGAAAGTGTGGAATTAAGAGAAGATGGGATTTTAGCCGATCTTTCTCCAACTCTTTTACACTTACTTGGTGGCGACCAACCGAAAGAAATGACAGGAAAAACATTAATTAAGTAAATTTTGTTAATTTTTTGTGTCGTTAAAGGAATTTAAATTATAATCACGAATGAGTGATAGGCAATAACGACATCCTATAAATGGATACGAATGATTATACTTAGCATTTTTATGAAAAAAGGGAGATGACTTATAATGACAACAATTACTGATGTTTATGCACGCGAAGTTCTTGACTCTCGTGGAAATCCAACAGTTGAAGTAGAGGTATATTTAGAATCAGGTGCAATGGGCCGTGCGCTCGTACCAAGTGGTGCATCTACAGGTGAATATGAAGCTGTAGAACTTCGTGACGGCGGAGACCGCTTCATGGGTAAAGGGGTTCAAAAAGCAGTTGAGCACGTAAACGAAGAAATCGCTCCAGAACTAATCGGTTGGGATGCATTAGATCAACTTGGAATTGACGAATACATGATCGAACTTGACGGTTCAAGCAACAAAGGTAAATTAGGTGCTAACGCGATCTTAGGTGTATCTATGGCTGTTGCTCGTGCGGCTGCCGAAGCTCTTGGTATGCCATTATACATGTACTTAGGCGGCTTCAACGGAAAAACTTTACCAGTACCAATGATGAACATCTTAAACGGTGGAGAGCATGCAGATAACAACGTAGATATCCAAGAATTCATGGTTATGCCTGTAGGTGCTGAAACGTTCAAAGACGGTCTTCGCATGGGTACAGAAATTTTCCATAACTTAAAATCTGTATTAAAAGCAAAAGGTCTTAACACAGCTGTAGGTGATGAGGGTGGATTTGCTCCAAACTTATCTTCAAACGAAGAAGCGCTTCAAACAATCATCGAAGCGATTGAAAAAGCTGGATACAAGCCAGGTGAAGAGATCGTTCTAGCACTTGACGTTGCAGCTTCTGAGCTATATAGAGACGGTAAATACCACCTTGAAGGTGAAGGTGTTGTAAAAACATCTGAAGAAATGATTGAGTTTTACAGCGATCTAGTAGCAAAATACCCAATCATCTCAATCGAAGACGGTTTAGACGAAAACGACTGGGACGGATGGAAAAAGTTAACGGACGAGCTTGGAACTAAAGTTCAATTAGTAGGTGACGATCTATTCGTTACAAACACAGAAAAGCTTTCTGAAGGTATTGAAAAAGGTGTAGGTAACTCTATCCTAATCAAAGTGAACCAAATCGGTACATTAACAGAAACATTCGATGCAATCGAAATGGCTAAACGTGCGGGCTACACAGCAGTTATCTCTCACCGTTCGGGTGAAACAGAAGACAGCACAATCGCTGATATCGCAGTAGCGACAAACGCTGGACAAATCAAAACAGGTGCTCCTTCACGTACAGACCGTGTTGCGAAGTACAACCAACTTCTTCGCATTGAAGACGACTTAGCAAACGTCGCGAAATACGACGGTAAAAAAGCATTTTATAACTTAACCAAATAATATGCGAAAAGAGGCTGTTTGGCTGGGTGTTCTAGCTGCGGCCTCTTTTTTTATCGGGAAGATTTCTTGCTTAACATTTTACGGATACTTGTAATTCTATACGGAATAAACAGGTTTGTACCTCCAATACGTATTGCTAAAGGACAGCAATTTGTGATACATTAGTATAAGCGCATACTGTGCCTGGAGGTGGATCAATCAATGCAAATGTTAATGTTCGTTTTATTAATTATTGTGTCAATTGCACTAATTGCTGTCGTTTTATTACAAGCTGGTAAAAGTGCAGGTCTAGCAGGGGCGATTTCTGGTGGAGCAGAACAATTACTTGGTAAACAAAAAGCTCGTGGTATAGATGCAGTTCTTGCACGTGCAACAGTTGTTCTAGCGGTGTTGTTCTTTGTCTTAACAATTGCTGTAGCATATTTTATGTAAAAAACGAAAGCAGCTGAAGCGATCTTCACTGCTTTTCTTTATATCTCAGAAAAAAGCTCGCCAATCGGCGAGTTTTCTTTACACATTAGGAATGTATAAAGTTTTTGCATAGATGATTCTCGACGAGGGTGAAAATTTAAAAGTATCAAGTATAAGAGCAACTACGCCTCTGTCTTCACCCCTTAGGCTCGCCAATCGGCGAGTTTTCTTTATCAAATTACAAACTGGAAAATCAGACCAATACATAGAAGAAATGGTTTCTGCAGTTCTTCTCATAGAGAACGCAAATTCAGGTGAAACTAAACACTATATTGAGGTCTGTGAAATGAAAAGGTAGGTTCGGTCGTATGAAGATAGTAGCTCCAAAACCATTTACTTTTGAAGGCGGAAAGCGTGCAGTGTTGTTACTGCACGGTTTTACAGGAAATACTGCTGACGTTAGAATGCTCGGTAGGCATTTACAAGAGCGAGGCTATACATGCCATGCGCCTTTATACAAAGGACATGGTGTACCACCTGAAGAACTTGTTCACACGGGCCCTGATGATTGGTGGAAGGATGTTGAAGCAGGTTACAATTTTTTAAAAGACCGCGGTCATGAAGAGATCGCCGTATGTGGACTTTCGCTCGGAGGTGTATTTTCGCTAAGAATCGGCTACACTTTACCGGTAAAGGGAGTTGTACCGATGTGTGCGCCGATGAATCCGAAGACGCAAGAGTCGATGTATGCAGGTGTTGTCGAATATGCAAAAGAATATAAGCGTCGTGAAAGAAAAAGCGAAGAACAGATTGAACAAGAAATTATCGAATTTAAAAAAACACCGATGCAAACATTAAATGCATTGCAACAACTTATAAACGATGTGAGAGAGCACTTAGACCATATCTATTCACCGGTTATGGTTGTACAGGCCCGTCATGATGAAATGATTGATATTGAAAGCGCAAATATTATATATAACGAAGTAGAAAGTGATGAAAAAGACATCAAGTGGTACGAAAATTCGGGCCATGTGATTACGCTTGACAAAGAAAAAGAGCAGTTACATGAAGACGTATATCAATTTTTAGAAACTTTAAGTTGGTCTACTACGTAAAGAATAGAAAGGAGAGTGTAAAAAAATGAGTGAAGAAAAAATTCAACATCTTCTAGCTTTTATGAGGGAAGAGGCGTACAAGCCATTGACTGTTACCGAGCTAGAAGAAGCATTTGGATTAACCGATTCGAGTGAATTTAAGGAGTTTGTAAAAATTTTAAACGAAATGGAAGAGCAAGGACTCATTGTTCGTACACGCAGCAACCGATTCGGTGTGCCTGAACGAATGAATTTAATTAAAGGGAAAGTTCAAGGAAATGCAAAAGGCTTTGCTTTTATTATTCCAGAGGTGCAAGGAGAAACGGACGTTTACGTGTCTCAAAGTGATTTAGGAGGTGCGATGAACGGGGATATCGTTCTTGTTCGCCTGCATCCAAAGTCCACAGGAACACGCCCTGAAGGTAGTGTCATTCGAATTATTGAGCGTGGTCTCCAACAGATCGTTGGTACATACATGGACCATGAACAATATGGAATGGTTGTGGCTGATGATAAGCGGATCCCAAATGACATTTTTATTCCGAAAACAGCTTCTAAAGGCGCGGCAGAAGGCCATAAAGTTGTCGTAAAACTGACGAAATACCCTGAAGGACGTAATAGTGCAGAAGGGGAAGTAACCGAAATTTTAGGGCACAAAAATGACCCGGGAATTGATATTTTATCAATCATTCATAAGCACGGATTACCTCAGGAATTTCCGCCAGATGTTCTGGATCAAGCAGAAAATGTACCTGATGAAATTGATCCAGAAGAAATTAAAAACCGTCGCGATCTTCGTGATAAAACGATTGTTACGATCGACGGTGCCGACGCGAAAGACTTAGATGACGCTGTAAATGTGGAACGTCTTGAAAACGGGAACTATATACTCGGTGTTCATATCGCCGACGTTAGTTATTATGTGAAAGAAGGTTCACCGATCGATATTGAAGCAGAAGAGCGTGGGACGAGTGTGTACTTAGTAGATCGCGTAATCCCGATGATTCCCCACCGTCTATCGAATGGGATTTGTAGTTTAAATCCGAAAGTGGACCGCTTAACGTTATCGTGTGAAATGGAAATTACACCAGACGGACAAGTCGTTGGTCACGATATTTTTCAAAGTGTGATCAGAACGACTGAACGAATGACCTATACAGAAGTCCGCAAAATTTTACAAGATGAAGACGAAGAGGTTTTACAACGCTTTGAACCGCTTATTCCATTTTTCAAACAAATGGGTGAGTTAGCCGATATCTTACGTAAAAAACGTTTTGAACGCGGTGCGATTGACTTTGATTTTAAAGAAGCGAAAGTATTAGTTGACGAAGAAGGAAAACCGACGGATGTTGTAATCCGTGAGCGTTCAGTAGCCGAGCGCTTGATTGAAGAGTTCATGCTGGCAGCGAATGAAACGATTGCGGAACATTTCCACTGGCTGAAAGTACCGTTTATTTATCGTATTCACGATGACCCTAAAGAAGAAAAGCTTAATAAGTTCTTAGAATTTATTACGAACTTTGGATACGTTGTACGTGGAACAGCAAATTCGATTCACCCGCGTGCCTTACAACAACTGCTTGAAGCGGTTCGTGGTGAGCCAGAAGAGACAGTCATTAGTACGGTTATGCTTCGTTCGATGCAACAAGCGAAATATGATCCGGAAAGCTTAGGTCACTTTGGTTTGTCGACTGAGTTTTACACACACTTTACGTCGCCAATCCGCCGTTACCCTGACTTAATCGTTCACCGTCTAATTCGTACGTATTTAATCGAAGGAAAAACAGACGAAAAAACGCAAAGTCATTGGAAACACCGCCTAGATGAAATTGCGAAGCACTCATCGGAAATGGAGCGCCGTGCAGTAGATGCTGAGCGCGAAACGGACGAAGTGAAAAAAGCACAGTTTATGGAAGATAAAATTGGCGAAACATTTACGGGTATCATTAGTGGTGTAACCAATTTTGGTATCTTTGTCGAGTTAGAAAACACGATTGAAGGTCTCGTCCATGTTAGTTATTTAACAGATGACTATTATAGCTATGACGAGCGTTCATATGCAATGATTGGTGAGCGTACGGGCAATGTGTTCCGTATTGGTGATGAGCTTGAAGTTCGTTGTATTAATGTAAACGTTGATGAGTCTTCGATTGACTTTGAAATCGTCGGCATGAAAGAACCAGCGAAGAAACGTGAGCGTAATGCATCTCCTAAAGTCATCGTTGGTCCGAAACGCGGCGGTGGTAAGAGAGCTGGTGGCGGAAAAGACGGTGGTCCAAGCGCTGCTGGAGACAATGACAAGAAAAATAAAGGCAAACGGAAGAAGAAAAAAGGCTTTTATGAAAATGCACCGAGAAGTAAGCGCAATAAAGGGAAAAAGAAAAAGCGTTAATTCTATTTAAAAATCAGAAAGACGGCACTTTTGTTTGCCGTCTTTTAGGTTGATTTCTCATGAATGTGCAAGGAATGAGTTTTCAAATCATAGTGGCGAGGCTAACTTCTTTTTTAGAGGACTGAGAAGCCCTTATTTTAGTGAAATTGCTGCTTTTTTCAATTTAGAGGACTGAGAGGCCCTTATTTACTCTAAATTGCCTAAAAACGACTGTGAAAACCGAGAATAAGGGCCTGTGAGTCCTCTTAGTTATCCAAATTAACAATATTTCATCAAATAAGGTCCTGTGAGTCCGCTAAAAATTTGATCCACACCATTGGCTTTAATAGAACCTAGAACAAACAAGTAAAATTTTAGTGGTACTTCTTATAGGATTACGTACCTAGCGATCATGCACCTGCCGACGACTAAGAGTACTTTGTTTACTTACCTTCTCTATGAATTTTTCCTATGTTTTGTTATAATAGGACAACGACGTCAAAAAATGGTAGGTGTATGAGAAATGGCGAAAAAAGACAGTAATGTCATTGCTCAAAATAAGAAAGCATCCCACGACTATCATATTGAAGAAACATTTGAAGCGGGGATGGTACTGCAAGGAACGGAGATTAAGTCAATCCGTGCCGGTAAAATGAATATTAAAGATGCGTTTGCTAAGATACAAAATGGTGAAATCTACTTATGGAATGCGCACATCAGTCCATATGAACAAGGAAATCGCTATAACCATGATCCACTGAGAACAAGAAAATTATTGCTTCATAAAAAGCAAATTAACCAACTGATAGGCGCTTCAAAGGAACAAGGCTATGCAATCGTTCCATTGAAAGTGTATATTAAAAATGGATTTGCTAAAGTATTAATCGGTCTTGCGAAAGGTAAGAAGAAGTTTGATAAGCGTGAGGACTTGAAAAAGAAAGATGCAAAGCGTGAAATTGAACGTGCCTTCCGTGACAAGCAGCGAGTTTAATACGTTGCTGCTTGTAGGCAATTACTTTTAATTGTTATGCTCTTTTCATTAGATAATGGATATAATGCAATGTCAGGTACTAATATTGCTTTGTTTTTAACTTACAGTATTTGTCATTTGAAAAGTGCTCTAGATATGCTATAATGTAATTCCAGACGGCGAAATGATCGCTTCTGGATTACAACTAGCTCAGTAGCTTACTTCTGTTTCAGCAGTTGCGTCTGAATAAGTCGCAAATGCTATTTATAATCTGGGGACGTTTTGGATTCGACAGGGGTGGGTTGAGCTTAAGTTGCGAGTCGAGGGGGTCGGCCTCGTTAAAACGCCAACGCCTATAACTGGCAAAACTAACAATAACTTCGCAGTAGCAGCTTAATAGCGCTTTGCGGTTCCACCCTCCATCGCCCATGTGGTAGGGACTGGGACTCACTCTAAGTGGGCTACGCCGGCTGTCCTCCGTCTGAGGACGAAGGAAGAGAACAATCAGACTAGCCTTATCGAAGCCTGTTACTGGGCCGACGTAAGTGCGAAATGCTAATTCAGTAACTACACTCGTAGAAGCTTAAGTGTCGACATTCTTGGACGCGGGTTCGATTCCCGCCGTCTCCACCAAATACCGTGAAAAAGACCACCGTGTTAGGTGGTCTTTTTGTATCTTTTCAGATTGAGGCATAAATAATAGGCTTGAATTGGAGCTTCGCCAATATATTTGAAGTTACGCCGATATATTTGAAATTACGCTGATATATTTGAAATTGCGCCGATATATTTGAAATTGCGCCGATATATTAAAAGTTACGCCGATATATCGAAATTTGCGCCGATATATTGAAATTAGCAGCACTGATTCAAAGTAACTAACGTAAATTTTACATAGATTTAATGATTTAAAAGAGGTAATTTGATGCTTTATGAAGAAATTCTCCTCGAAATGATAAGGAGAGTGAGCATATTGATTAAAAAAGAACATAAAATTCCAATAAATATTCAAAAACTAGAGGCTTTACTAAGACGCCTTGCTGCTAATCATCCGAAAAGGCCACAAATAGAAAAGGAGCTAGCTAAAGCTGTTGCTGGATTTAAAGGTGAGAAGTCAATTGATTACTATCTATCGTTTCCTGCAGATCAATTTCACTTTCTTCACGGTCTGAGACTATTGTCTAGTGGTACAAGTTATTTTCAAATGGATATACTGATTTTATCACCAAGATTTATCCTTATACTGGAAGTTAAAAATATTACAGGGTCATTATTTTTCGATAAAACTCATCAGCAGTTAATTCGAAAAGTTAAGGATAGAGAAGAGGCTTTTCCTGACCCGTTATTACAAGTTAAGAGACAAAAGTTACAACTTGAAAACTGGTTAAAAAAACACAAATTTCCCTCTTCAGTACCTGTTCGAACGCTAGTTGTTATTAGTAGTCCCTCTACAATAATTAGACAAGCCCCCAATCAAGATGTTCTTCATGCCCAAGCCCTTCCGGATAAAATCAATCAAATAGAACAATCCTTTACAATGGAAGTTCTCACTTTAAAAGAAATGAAAAAAATGGCAACAACACTAATTAAAAAGCATGTTCCGCTGGAAAAAGATATTTTTTCCCAGTTTGATATTAAGTGCGAAAATATAAAAAAGGGAGTACACTGCCCAGAATGCTTACATATCCCTATGATACGATTGTTATTACATTAAACCCTCAAACCACCTGACTCTCATCCTCCAAGCGCACATCCCGCTGTAACTCCACTCGAATCCAAACAACCATCAGCAGGGCAATTAAAATAAGTCCGCAAACCGTTAGCACGATCCCAGTCCACGAGAAGTTGACCCAGACCACACCAGTGCTCGTTCCAATAAGACTGGATCCGAGGTAATAACAAAGCAAATAAAGAGATGCTGCTTGAGATTTATAATTTGTAGCCAATTGACCGACCATGCTACTTGCAATTGAATGACTGCCAAAAAATCCGAAAGTAAAAATGGCGAGCGCAAGCAAAATGAGCCAAAGGTTGGAGCTTAACGTCAATACTGCACCAATGAGCATAATAACAATCGTTACCGGTAGCAATTGTTGCTTGCCGAACTGGTCGCTTACTTTTCCCATATACGTTGAACTAAAAGTTCCTACTAAATAAATAAGAAAAACGAGCCCAATCAACGTTTGACTTAAATAATAAGGAGCTGCCATTAAAACAAAACTGATGTAGTTATAGACTGTAACAAAGCCTCCCATTAAGACAAAAGAAATGATAAAGAGTGCTAGTAATTTACGGTCTTTTAATTGGGACATCAAAGATGGGATTAGTTTTTTTATCGTATATTTACTTCGCGTTGAATGGATGTCGACAGGTAACATCGTCCAAAATAAAATACTTAACAATACACTTACTCCACCGATGGTACCGACGGCGACCTGC
This sequence comes from Alkalihalobacterium sp. TH-98, assembly GCF_057473385.1. NCBI lineage: Bacteria > Bacillati > Bacillota > Bacilli > Caryophanales > Bacillaceae > Alkalihalobacterium > Alkalihalobacterium sp. TH-98. Next base: position 25,224 of record NZ_JBYCKM010000017.1, read on the forward strand.
CACGAAAACCAGTCGGTTAAAACCCCGGTAATCAGTCGCCCAGACAAGCCGCCCAGAGTAGTACCGCTAACGTAAATGCCCATGACCACACCGAGTGTCTTCGGGTGGAACTCTTCACTTACATACGTCATCGCAATCCCAGGAAAACCTGCAAGTGCAATCCCTTGTAATGCTCGGATTGCTAAGAGACTTGTAAAATTAGAGCTAAAAGCAGTTAATATACAAAGTAGTGATGAGAGAAGTAATGCCCATGTCATCATTCGTTTGCGTCCGGTTGAATCGGAAACAATGGCAGTTACTAACATCGTCACGGCTAGAAATCCTGTCGTAATTGACAGGGCAAGGCTGGCAACCGCAGGTGTAACCTCGAATTCTTTCGAAAAAACAGGTATTAGTGTCTGCATCGAGTATAAAATCATAAAGCTGACAAAGCTTCCTGAAAACAAGGCAATTATCGTTTTATAGTAGCTTGAATGATCTTTTGTAATGTGAGTGTGAGTCAATGAATTTCCTACCCCTTTTTTTGCTATGTACTCTCAATCATACTTTTGACAACTGATAACTTCCAATTTATAATTTTCATAAAATTGATGCAAAAATGTAATAGAAGGGACTCAATTAAAGATTATTATAAGTTTCAAAAATCGTACATGCTTCACCAATCTAGCAAATTACAACTAAAACCCTTATAGAAAGCTGGTCATAATATGGAGTGGCAGCAATTAGAATATTTTCAAAAGGTTGCTCAAGTCGAGCATTTTACCCGGGCGGCTGAAGAACTTTTTATTTCACAACCTGCATTGAGTCGATCGATTGCGAGATTAGAAAAAGATTTAGGTGTGCCTCTTTTTGAGCGTAGTGGGAGAACGGTCAAACTTAACAGGTACGGAAAAATGTTTTTATCGAGAGTAAATGAAGCACTTCAGTTAATTGAAGATGGAAAGCAAGAACTGACCGATATCGTTCACCCTGACCATGGTCAGATTGCTCTTTCTTTTTTACACACACTAGGGTCTCATCTCGTGCCTGATTTGATCGGACAATACCGAAGATCATTTCCTCATGTAAAATTTCAACTTTTTCAAAGTACAGCGGACGTGTTAATTGAACAACTCACCACAGGAGAGGTTGATTTATGTTTAACGTCGGCGCCTGTTCAAACGGCTGGCTTTCATTGGGAGAAGTTGTTTAGCGAACAATTATATATCATCGTACCTAAGTCTCACCGATTGTCAGGTAGAAAAGGGATCAAATTAGAGGAAATCGCGGATGAACCGTTTATCGGTTTTAAAGAAGGGGTCGGGTTACGAACAATAACCGATCAATTGTGTCGAGATGCAGGGTTTACACCAAATATTAAGTTTGAAGGACAAGAGGTTTCAACAGTTAACGGATTAGTTTCAGCAGGTTTAGGAGTTAGTTTAATTCCCGAAAGAAAAGGGCTCGATGAAACAGAAGTTTCAAAGATAGAAGTATTGGATCATGATTGCACTCGTTCTATTGGTATGGCATGGGTAGAAAATAGGTATATGCCATTAGTTGTTCAACAATTCCAATATTTTGTAAGCGAACAATTTAAAGTTATTGGTAAATAAGTCCGGACTGTATAGGAGTTTCATTTACAAATTTTTAGTACAAGTGTATCATTTATGTAATAATCAGAATTTTACATTTATATTGACCGCTAGGAATAGGTTAAATGGGGGATTACGATGAATGAGGACCATGCCTTTCGTTTTGTCGGGTGCCGTCTTAAAAACGATATTCATAATGAACGAGGAACGTTACTCCTTAACGAAGGAGCGGTTTTGAACGAACAACACGTCCGGCGTTTACTCGATATGGGTATTAATATAAATAATTATAAGTTGAATTTTGTGCCTGTTATAGGACCAACTCTACTTGCACCTTTTCAACAAGAGCTTTTACTTAACAATACAGTTGGTGAAATACGAGAAATTTTTTCAAAAGTTAAAGATAACGACACTGTTCTTCTTGAAGTGGAAGAGAAAGTAATACCTGTCGTTGAACAAATCTCATTAAATTATAATTTATCAACATTGATGAATGGAATTCTAAACAAGGATGATTATACGTACCGACATAATATCGGAGTTTCCGTGTTAGCTTCACTGTTAGCTAAATGGATTGGATACAATCAAGAAGAGATAAATACAATCTCACTTGGCGGCCTTTTACATGATATAGGGAAGTTAGAAATTCCTGATGATGTTTTATTAAAAGAAGGACCACTAACAAATCAAGAATATGAAACCATTAAAAAACATCCGGTTTATGGGTATGATATTTTAAAAAAGTGCGGCCACTTTAGTGATGAGATTTGTTTAATGGCATTAGAGCACCATGAACGTGAAGACGGAAAAGGTTATCCGTATGGAAGAGCAGCGAATGAAATTCATCGCTATTCAAAAATTATTGCGATCGCTGATATCTTTCATGCGATGACATCGGACCGTGTGTATCGAGGTCAGGTAGCATTGTATGAAGTGTTAAAGCAAATGAAGAGTGAGGCGTTTGGAAAGTTAGATCCTAAAATGACTTATTTATTCATTCAACGAATAATGGAGATGTCAATTGGTAACCAAGTATATTTAGATGATCATTCAATCGGTGAGATCGTATTTATTCATCAGGATGATCCAATCAATCCTGTGATTAACATCGCAGGTGAACTAATTGATTTAAGGTATTCACAACGGTATATTGTCTCATTTGTATCATTCACCAAACAGATTGATATAGCATAAAATTAAGCACAGGAAAAGCTCCTGTGTTTTTTTGCATTCAACAATCAAATATTCATTTGAACGTTTGAATGTTCAGCGGTATGATAGGAGTATATACATTCAAACTATTGTTTGAATAATGAGAGGTGATTGGTTATGGCAAAAGGAGATCAATGTGAAGTTTTTCAATATGACTCGGTAAAAGTGGATCGTTTAACAACATTAATGAAAGAAGAGCATTTTGATGTTACAGCGAAAATCTTTAAAGCACTAGCGGATGAAACGAGATTAAAAATTGCCTTTCTTTTAGCTTCAGAAGAAGAGTTGTGTGTTTGTGACATTGCAACGATTATCGGATCGTCGACAGCTACAGCTTCTCATCATTTGAGATTACTTAAAAATATAGGGTTAGCCAAGTTTCGTAAAGAAGGAAAGCTCGTTTTTTATTCTCTTGACGATGACCATGTAAAACAGTTAATTCTAAATGGCTTAGAACATGGGAAAGAGGGGAAAGGACATGAATGATACAGAAAAAACATACCGGATCCAAGGATTTACGTGTGCCAATTGTGCAGGTGTCTTCGAGAAAAATGTAAAGGAGCTCCCGCAAGTATCGGATGCAAAAGTGAACTTTGGAGCTTCTAAACTAAAAGTGTATGGAGAAGTTTCTATTGAAGATTTGGAAAAAGCCGGTGCCTTTGAAAATTTAAAAGTGTACCCAGAAAAAGAACGACAGTTAGAACAAAAGCCTTTTTGGAAGCAACAACATTTTATTCAAACCGTCATTTCCGGCCTTCTTCTTATTATCGGTTGGGCACTTGTTTTACAAAAAGGAGAAAGTGATGGGTTAACGATAGGTATTTTTGCGGCAGCTATGGTGATCGGCGGACACCAACTGTTTTGGCAAGGCTTAAAGAACTTAACCAAACTTCGCTTTGATATGAAAACGCTTATGACGATTGCGATTATTGGTGCTGCTCTCATTGGAGAGTGGGGAGAAGGAGCCACGGTGGTCTTTTTATTCGCCATTAGTGAAGCACTTGAACGATTTTCTATGGATAAGGCGAGACAGTCGATCCGATCATTAATGGATCTGGCTCCCCGCACAGCAACTGTCATTAGACTAGGAGACATGGTTGAATTGCCTGTCGATGAAATCGAAATTGGCGATGTTATGATCGTGAAGCCAGGGCAGAAAATTCCGATGGATGGAACTGTTCAGCATGGGGTTTCTACAGTAAATCAAGCAGCTATTACAGGTGAATCGATACCTGTTGCCAAGAGGACGAACGATGAAGTCTATGCCGGAACACTAAACGAAGAAGGTTTGCTGGAAATAAAAGTGACAAAAAGAGTCGAAGATACGACGCTTTCTAAAATTATTGAGCTTGTTGAAGAAGCGCAAGCTGAGCGTGCCCCTTCGCAAGCATTTGTCGATCGGTTTGCGAAGTATTACACGCCGCTCATTATGCTGGTTGCCCTAGGAGTGGCTACAGTTCCGCCTCTATTTTTTAGTGCAGATTGGTCAGTATGGGTTTATCAAGGGTTAGCCGTTTTAGTTGTCGGTTGTCCGTGTGCACTTGTCATTTCTACCCCGGTTTCGATCGTAACAGCCATAGGGAATAGTGCGAGAAATGGAGTTCTCATTAAAGGCGGTGTTTATTTAGAACAGCTTGGTTCTATTCAAACGATCGCTTTTGATAAAACGGGAACGTTAACAAACGGTGTTCCAGAAGTAACGGATGTTGTTGCTGTTCACCCATATACGGAGCAGGAAGTTTTAAAGATTGGCGCTTATTTAGAAAAAAGTTCAGCGCATCCGCTAGCTTCTGCCGTTATGCAACGAGCTTCAATAGAGGGAATTGAAGCTTCAAAGCAAGAAGTCGTTAATTTCCGTTCCATTACTGGGAAAGGAATTACAGGATTAATTAATAAAGAAAGTTATTATGTTGGCAGTCCGACCTTTTTTAAAGAGCTAATAATAAACGTCCCTAACGAGGTGCATTCCCTACAAAAACAAGGGAAGACGGTGATTTTAGTCGGCAAGGAAAACGAGCTTGTTGGCTATATTGCTGTGTCGGATCGTATTCGTACATCAAGTTCTACTGCGGTTCGTCGTTTAAAACAGTTGGGTGTTAAAAATACGATCATGCTCACGGGGGATAATGAAGAAACGGCGAAAGCGATAGGGAATGAACTTGGAATTGCCCAAGTGAAGGCGCAGCTTTTACCAGATGAAAAATTAAAATATGTTAAACAGATGAAGGAAAGCGGGCAGGTTGTGATGGTTGGTGATGGTGTGAACGATGCTCCGGCACTCGCAACAGCCGACATAGGAATTGCCATGGGTGGCGCTGGAACCGATGCGGCGCTAGAAACAGCAGATATCGCCTTAATGGGTGATGATTTAAGGAAACTTCCTTTCGCGATTCGATTAAGCCGGAAAACGTTAACGATTATCAAGCAAAACATTGCCTTTGCCCTTGGGTTAAAAGCACTGGCGTTATTACTCGTCATTCCTGGCTGGTTAACACTTTGGATTGCGATATTTGCTGATATGGGAGCAACATTGCTTGTTACCTTGAACGGTTTGCGTTTGTTGCGAGTAAAGGATGAGGAATAATGCGCGGGAGAGAAAGGCATTAACACTCTAAATCACATAATTGGAGCCGGTTGAAGAAGGAACAGGAAGTTATAGTGCCTATAGCCTTGGAGCAAAGCAGGAAGTGGTCACTAAAAAGAGCGAATAGAGCCTGTCGCATAGGATAGAAGCAGGAGACGGTAACTAATAAGAGCGAATGGAGCCTGTAGCGTGGAAAAAGAGCAGCAAGCAGCGGTCACTAAAAGGATTGAATGGAGCCTGTCGCGTGGAAAATAGGCAGGAAGCGGTAACTAAAAGGAGCGAATAGAGCCTGTCGCGTGGAAAAAGAGCAGGAAGCGGTAACTAAAAGGAGCGAATAGAACCTGTCGCGTGGAAAAAGAGCAGGAAGCGGTAACTAAAAGGAGCGAATAGAGCCTGTCGCGTGGAAAAAGCGCAGGAAGTGGTCACTAAAAAGAGCGAATAGAGCCTGTCGCGTGGAAAAAGAGCAGGAAGCGGTAACTAAAAGAAGCGAATAGAGCCTGTCGCGTGGAAAAAGAGCAGGAAGTGGTCACTAAAAAGAGCGAATAGAGCCTGCCGCATGGGAAAGGAGCAGGAGGCGGTCACTAAAAGAAGTGAATAGATCCCGAAGTCAATTAGCAAAGCAGAAAGAGGTAACTAAGGCTACAAATAAAATGAATCCATCCACAAAAAGTTAGTGACCAGTGATCCACCATTAATACTGACAACCAATAGCTACGCATTTTATCTAGTCTTAAAAACATTCTTTCGAATAAAATGGCGGATTATTTTTATAACTACCTCATACTTCGTTATACTAGGTATAGTGAGAAATTGACTTATATTATAATGAGGTGAAAACGTGGACGAAAAGCTGAAGGGACAATTAGATGGTTTATTAGAGAAATACACTGAGCTATTACTCGGTGTTGAGAATGAAGCTTTAAAAGAAAAAGTGCAGGCTTGGGCGTTGTATACCCATATCTCAAAGAGTATGCCGCCACTTGCAAAGCATTGGAATGAGCAGTATCCTGATGCGAAGGAAAAGATGAAGGAGCTTGTTACGGAGATCCAAGCATTAAACCAAGAACACAGAAAAAATAATAGTCCGAAATCCTGAGAGGACTGAGAGGACCTTATTGTAGTTAAAAACATCGATTTTTAAACTTTAGCGGACTGAGAGGCCGCTATTTAGCTAAAATGACTTCAGATGCGCTATGATTAAGCGAAATAAGCGAAATAAGGGTATCTGAGTCCGCTTACATCCGAAAAATCACTGATTTCTCATAAATAAGGGCTTTTCAGTCCGCTAAAAACAGAGAAGAGGTAATCACAGTGGTGATTACCTCTTCTTTCGTTGAATTAAATCCAGTCTTGGCTAAACGGATGCTTATGGTTACATTGTCTAGCTCCCGGTGATCCTTGCTAGCTGTTGCTTCGCTTAGTACCAGTAAACAACATGTATACCCTAAGCGACGTTCACCTGTTGCTGCCTCAAAGTTGCTGGCTCGTCCCATTCCAGGCCTCTAACGTGCAGCCACTAAACAGCCACGTTCCGCTTTTCTGTACTCCTAGCTATAAGGGAACTGACTGCTGTAACCAGAAAACTGTTGATAAGCTTGATCAAGCTGTTGCTGTGATGCTGCATCAAAGCTGTACCAACCTTTTTTAAACATGACATTGAACAATTCACGCTGACAATCTTGCGTTTCGTTACAAATCGCATTAATATCCTTGTATAATTGTTCATGACTTGCCTCATTCATTGCATAACTATAAGAAGCCGTCATATACTTTTCAGTAGCTAGTACATCATTAATAAAGTCACGATCGGACATTTGTGGTGTTTTAGGAACTTGTGTTTCAGGGTTTTGGATTTTTGTTTGTTGGCTCATGCAGAAACCCTCCTGTTATTGAAGTGCTTGATTCATTTGATTTTGTTGAGTTTGAAAATGTTGCAAAATTCGCTCATAATGCTGCTTATGCATTTGCCCGGCTTTCTCAATTGCGCCCTTCACTTCAGGGTCTGTACATTGTTGAGCAAAAAAGTGGCACTTCTTCATTGCAAGTAAGTTCCAAGAAAGCATGTCTGAAATGTAAAGGTGGTCTTTACTAGTAACGACATTTGGGGGTTGAGGCATGACTCCTTGTTGCTGGTTCATTGGCATTTGTTGCTGTTGCTGTTGATTTTGTTGTTGCTGCATCATAGTGTAGCCTCCCTCATAAGCCACAATGTTTTTTGTATCCTTTACGATACACCTTTATCGTGTAACAAACATGCTAAAACGATACATGGGAGCTGCTAACATGGCAAAAAATAATTATTAATTTTCAGAAATTGCCCTTGCTAAATCATACAAAATTCGATATAGTTATTGTAGTACAAAAATTATTGCGCAATTCAATATTTTTTTAATAGAAAAATGAATGAGTATTCATTCAAATGTTTCAGGAGAAGGAGGACAAATATGGTTCGTCAAATTCGTAAAGCAGCTGTATTAGGATCGGGTGTCATGGGTTCCGGGATTGCTGCAGTATTAGCAAACGTAGGTATTCCAACACTATTGCTTGATATTGTACCTCGTGAAGTGACAGAAGCAGAAGCAAAGAAGGGGTTAACTCTTGAAGATAAAGTTGTCCGCAACCGACTGAGTGCAAATGCGGTTCAACAACTTTTAAAACAAAAACCAGCACCTTTAACGGTGAAAGATAATAAGAATTTAATTTCAGTAGGTAACTTTGAAGATGATATGCAACAACTTGCAGATGTCGATTGGGTAATCGAAGTTGTTGTTGAAAACTTAGATATTAAAAAGAAAGTATTTACTCAAGTTGATCAATTCCGTAAACCAGGATCGATCATTAGTTCTAACACATCAGGGATTTCTGTTGAGGCAATGGCAGAAGGACGTTCTGAAGATTTTAAAGCAAATTTCTTGGGAACACACTTCTTTAATCCGCCTCGTTACTTAAAGTTATTAGAGATCATCCCAACTAATGACACAAATCCTGAAATTGTTGAGTTCATGAAAGCGTTTGCTGAAAACGTTCTCGGGAAAGGTGTTGTTGAGGCAAAAGATACGCCAAACTTCATCGCTAACCGAATTGGAACTTATGGATTATTAGTAACAGTTTCTGAAATGCTTAAAGGTGGATATTCAGTAGGTGAAGTTGACTCTGTAACAGGTCCGTTAATTGGACGACCTAGCAGTGCCACTTTCAGAACATTAGATGTTGTAGGTTTAGATACATTCTTACACGTTGCAAAAAATGTTTACGATCAAGTTGAAGGTGAAGAAAAAGAAGTATTTGATCCTCCTGCATTTATGCGCGATATGGCTGAAAAAGGCTGGATCGGTGCGAAGTCAGGTCAAGGTTTCTTCTTAAAGCAAAAAGGTGAAAAAGGAAAAGAGATCTTAGAACTTGATCCTAATACACTTGAGTATGGACCACGTAAAAAATTAAAAACAGCTTCGACTGAGGCTGCAAAACAAGCAAAAGGCTTATCAGCAAAAATTAAAACATTAGCGTATGCAGATGACCGTGCAGGCCAATTAATCTGGAGCTTAATTAAGCCAGTATTAATTTATTCTGCAGAGAAGTGCTACGAAATCGCAAACGATGTTCTTTCTGTTGACCAAGCGATGAAGTGGGGCTTTGGCTGGGAGCAAGGACCATTTGAACTTTGGGATGCCATTGGCGTTGAAAAGTCAGTAGCGAAGATGGAAGCAGAAGGTGCTACAGTTCCAAGCTGGGTAAAAGAAATGCTTGCTTCAGGTAAAACAAGCTTCTATTCAGATAAGAGCTTCTACCATGAAGGTGAATATAAAGCAATTGAGCAAAACAAAAAAGTAATTAACTTAAAATCTTTAAAAGAAGATAATAAAATTATCCTTAAAAACTCTGGTGGTGCATTAATTGATTTAGGAGATGGTATTGCTTGTCTAGAATTCACTTCTCCGAATAACTCAATTGGGTTAGATGTAATCCAAATGATTAATAAATCAATTGACGAAGTAGAAAAGAATTATAAAGGTTTAGTTATTGGTAACCAAGCGAAAAATTTCTGTGTCGGTGCGAACCTTATGATGATCCTAATGGAAGCTCAAGATGATAATTTCTTTGAGATCGATATGGTAATTCGTCAGTTCCAAAATGCGATGCAAAGAATTAAATACGCATCTAAACCAGTTGTTACAGCACCATTTGGTATGAGTCTTGGTGGAGGCGCGGAAATCTGCTTACCTTCAGCTAGCATTCAAGCTTCTTCAGAAACATACATGGGGTTAGTTGAAGTTGGTGTTGGTCTTATCCCAGGTGGTGGAGGTAATAAAGAACTTTACCTTCGCAACTTAGAAGGACACACTCCTGGTGCAGATCTACAAGCTGTTGCTAACCGTACATTTGAGACGATTGCTATGGCAAAAGTATCTACATCTGCAGATGAAGCACGTGCAAATGGCTTCTTAAGCGACCGTGATGGTGTAACAATGAACGCTGATCATGTTATCTATAATGCAAAACAAGAAGCTTTACATTTATTTGAACAAGGATATACAGCACCTGCTCGTAAACTAGTTCCTGTTGTCGGTGAAACAGGTTATGCTACTTTATTGCTTGGTGCAAAAACGATGCAATATGGCGGTATGATTTCAGAGCATGATCTAAAGATCGCTCAAAAATTAGCATTTGTTATTGCTGGTGGTCGTGTACCTAAAGGAACTTTAGTTGATGAGCAATATTTATTAGACCTAGAGCGTGAAGCATTCTTAAGCTTAGTTGGTGAGCCGAAATCTCAACAAAGAATGCAATACATGTTAACTAAAGGGAAACCATTACGCAATTAGAATGAATGGAGGGAAGAAACTTGAGAGAAGCGGTAATAGTAGCTGGTGCTAGAACACCAGTCGGAAAAGCAAAAAGAGGAACACTTGCCAATGTGAGACCGGATGATTTAGGTGCGTTAACAATAAAGGAAACATTAAAGCGTGCAGGCGATTTTGACCCAAGTAAAATCGATGACGTAATTATGGGTTGTTCAATGCCAGAAGCAGAACAAGGAATGAATATGGCACGTAATATCGCAGCTTTAGCTGGATTACCAAATACGGTACCTGCCATTACAATTAACCGATATTGTTCTTCAGGTTTACAAAGTATTGCTTATGCATCTGAGCGTATTATGCTTGGACACTCTAAGTCAATTATCGCAGGTGGAGCAGAATCAATGAGTCTTATCCCTATGGGTGGACACGTGATTGCCCCTAACCCTAAATTAGTTGAAGAAATGCCTGAGTACTATATGGGTATGGGTTATACAGCAGAAGAAGTTGCAAAACGTTTTGAAGTTAGCCGTGCTGACCAAGATGCGTTTGCGGTAGAAAGTCACCGCCGTGCAGCTAATGCTATTAAAGAAGGTAAATTTGAAGATGAAATCGTACCAGTGGATGTAACACTTCGTTCAGTGGGTGCGGACAATAAATTAAAAGAAAAGCAAGTAACGTTCAGTGTCGATGAAGGTGTACGTGTAGATACAACTGTCGATACATTAGGAAAGTTACGCCCTGCCTTCCATCCAAAAGGATCTGTTACTGCAGGTAACTCATCTCAAATGAGTGATGGCGCAGCAAGTGTCCTTGTTATGGACCGTGAAGAAGCTGAAGCTAATGGTCTTGCTCCAATTCTTAAATTCCGTTCATTTGCAGTTGCGGGTGTAGCACCGGAAATAATGGGAATTGGTCCAGTTGAAGCTATTCCTAAGGCTCTAGAAATTGCTGGATTAAGCCTTTCTGATATCGGATTATTTGAATTAAATGAGGCATTCGCTTCTCAATCATTACAAGTAGTTCGTCACTTAGGTTTAGATCTAGACAAAGTAAACGTAAACGGTGGAGCAATTGCTCTAGGTCACCCGCTTGGATGCTCTGGTGCAAAACTTACACTAACACTTATGAATGAAATGAAACGTCGTGGCGAACAGTTCGGTGTCGTTACAATGTGTATCGGTGGCGGAATGGGAGCTGCAGGTGTCTTTGAATTAATAGGTTAATAGAAAGGCGGAAGCGGTCGTTTAGCGTCGTAAGGACTGGAGCTCCTTCGTATGAGATAAAGGAAACACGGTGAGGCAACGAACCGATGTTGACTTATCGTAAGGAGGAGAGCGAAGTCCACTAGACGCTGACCGCTGCAGCTAGACAATAGAAAAGCGAAAGGCGCCTGGTTATTATAACAGGGCTTGAAGCTAAACAAGCAAATAGAAGGTGGAAGCAGTTTGGTCTGCTTCCCCTCTAAAAAGTTTATCATTTAGTTTCAAATAACTTATTGGAGGAATGAATGATGAGTAACGTAAAAAATGAAGTTTTAAAAGGCGGAAGCTTTTTACTAGAAGATATTTCTGCAGAGCAAGTATTTACTCCAGAGGATTTTTCTGAAGAGCATATTATGATTGGTAAGACGACTGAAGAGTTTGTTTACGGTGAAGTTCGTCCTCACCTTGAAGAAATTGAAAACCACAACTTTGAAATTTCTCGTCGTCTATTAACGCAAGCGGGTGAGCTTGGTCTTTTAGGTGCAGACGTACCAGAAGAGTACGGCGGACTTGGTCTAGATAAAATTAGTTCTTCTGTAATTACTGAAAAATTTGCAGGTGCAGGTGCATTCTCATTAAGTTACGGTGCACACGTTGGTATCGGATCGTTACCAATCGTACTTTTCGGTAACCATGAGCAAAAATCAAAATACCTTCCACCTCTAGCTTCAGGTGAGAAAATTGCTGCCTATGCACTTACTGAGCCTGGTTCTGGTTCTGATGCTTTAGGTGCAAAAACAACTGCTGTATTAAACGAAGCAGGAACTCACTATGTACTAAACGGTCAAAAACAATGGATTACAAACTCTGCTTTTGCAGACGTATTTGTAGTATATGCAAAAATCGATGGTGAGCAATTCACTGCATTCATCGTTGAAAAAGCGTTCGATGGCGTTTCAACAGGTCCAGAAGAGAAGAAAATGGGTATTAAAGGTTCTTCAACTCGTACATTAATCTTAGAAGATGTTCATGTACCAGTAGAAAACTTACTTGGTGAAGTTGGTAAAGGTCACGTTATCGCATTTAACATCTTAAACGTTGGTCGTTACAAGCTTGGAGTAGGTACGATCGGTGGATGTAAAAAAACACTTGAGCTTGCTGCTAAATATGCTAATGAGCGTAAACAGTTTAAACAACCAATTGCTAAATTTACGTTAATTCAAGAAAAATTAGCAAACATGGCTGTAGGTACGTATGCTGCTGAGAGTTCAATCTACCGTACAGGCGGACTTTTCGAAGATCGTTTAGGTGGTTTAACTGAAGAAGAGCAAAAAGATGGCCGTAAAGTAGCAGACGCTATTGCTGAATATGCAATCGAGTGTTCTTTAAATAAAATTGTAGGTTCTGAACAATTAGACTACAATGCTGATGAAGCTGTTCAAATCCACGGTGGTTATGGATTTATGGCTGAGTACGAAGTAGAGCGCATCTACCGTGACTCTCGTATCAACCGTATCTTTGAGGGAACAAACGAAATCAACCGTTTATTAGTTCCAGCTACAATTCTTCGTAAAGCAATGAAAGGCGAGCTTCCTTTACTTGAGAAAGCAATGTCTCTTCAAGAAGAATTAATGATGATGATGCCTGAGGAAGTTGGAACTGAGCCATTAGAGCAAGAAAAGTATTTACTAAAAATGGCGAAGAAAATCTTCTTAATGGTTGCTGGTACTGGAGCTCAAAAATATCAACAGAAGCTTCAAAACGAGCAAGAAATCCTTTCTAACGTTGCTGACATCGTTAGTGAAGTATTCAATATGGAATCAGTTATCCTTCGTACAGAAAAAGCGATTAACCGTAATGGTTTAGATAAAAATGAGCAAAAAGTACTTTTAACTGAAGTATATTGCCAAGAAGCATTCAACCGTATCGAAGCGCATGCTAAAGAGTCATTAGTAGCTATGCAAGAAGGCGACACTCTTCGTACAATGATTTCTATCTTACGCAAATTAACTCGTCACACTCCAATCAATGTTATTGCGAAGAAGCGTCAAATTGCTGAAGCTGTATTAACTGAAGAGCGCTACGTTATCTAATTTTAATCCGTTATTCAATTTTGGAGCTTTAGTTCCAAAAATATAATAAAACCTCCTTTCTACAAGGAAGCATTCTCCTCTCTACTAAGATCAAAGAAGTCCCAAAATGGGGCTTCTTTGACGTGTCACCAAAATTCCGGTGTAACCGGTACCAGGTACCTTTACTTCTGCAGTGTGGTAAAGGTACCTGGTACCATTGGTTTTAGTTGTTAATTGATGCAATTTGAGGAATAATAAGTGTAGAAGTAAGTATGTATGCAATTATGCCAATGATTGCAACGCGGATAAATTGGAAGGGAGAGAATTAAAATGAGTTTACAGTTTTACTGGTATCCCAACTGCGGGACGTGTAAAAAAGCAAAAAAATGGTTTGATGACCATGAAGTGAACTATGAAGCTATACATATCGTTGAACAACCACCGAGTCGAGAGGAATTAGAGTCCCTTTATAAAAAAAGTGGATTAGAAATCAAAAAATTTTTTAATACGAGTGGTAAAAAATATCGTGAACTCGGTCTGAAAGATAAAGTTAAGGAAGCAACGGATGCAGAGTTGTTAGATATTCTTGCTACCGATGGGATGTTAATTAAACGCCCGATCGTAACGGATGGAGAAAAAGTCACGGTAGGATTTAAAGAGGAAGATTTTGAAGCAAACTGGGAAAAATAACTAGGGTTGTCTATCGTTACTAATTTATTATATAGTAACGGTGAACACTGAAATTATTGGAGGGAATTACGTGAACTTACCAAAAGAGTTAAAATATTCAGAAGAGCATGAGTGGGTAAAAGTTGAAGGAAATAAAGCTTACATAGGGATTACAGATTTCGCACAGTCTGAGCTTGGCGATATCGTATTCGTTGAACTTCCAGAAGTGGGGGATGATATTACAGCGGATGAGGCATTCGGTAGCGTTGAGTCAGTTAAGACAGTATCTGAGCTTTATGCACCAGTAAGCGGTAAAGTTGTTGAAATTAACGAAGATTTAGACGATGCTCCTGAGCTTGTAAACGAATCTCCATACGAAAAAGCTTGGATGATCGTTGTAGAGCTTTCAGATGAGTCTGAGTTAGATAAGTTAATGACAGCTGAAAAATATCAAGAAATGATTAGTGAAGACTAAGATTAACTAAAATCTAACCTTCGTTTTTAAATAAGCCATTTTAAAGAGGCTGATATCGCATGGGTGAGTTCTTATTGAGGATGTGGATTATATCTCATAAGAACGGATAAACCTTGATGTCAGCCTCTTTTTACGTTATATAAAAGAACCACACTGATAGACTACAATTAGGTGCGACTCATCTGTGGCTGGTTTGAAAAACTGCTTTTTGGGGAATTGTAAAAACAACCGCCCGAGTTAAGAAGGAGGTTTTGTTTGATGATTGAAAAGCAAATGAAAAAAGTGGATGTAACAAGCAAGGTGGATGGGAAATTAGAAAACGGTGCAATGAATTTATACATGGATGAAGCTCGTATCGGAAAAATAATTATGACGAACCAAGGTAATCAGTATGAGATGGCTGAAGGCTTTGAGTTCGACAGTAATAAAGTATACCGTTATGAGAATGCTCATCCAGAGAAACAAGAGAAGTATGTGGATGATTGTGACTTAGGGTGGTGCTAGAAAAGAGCGGGGGTAAATTCCCTCGCTTTTTTACTTTCTAAACTTAATTTTTTATTGCCTTATCGATCTGTTCATCATAAAATAAATTAAACTAATAAGGTTAATCGGAATTAGGAGGGGAAAGATGAAAGAAATTCCAAAGTCTTATGTTAGAGCCAATCAGTATGTTATGGTTGTCCTCACTATAGTTTCAATTTTACTTCAGAATGTATCATTACTAGCACTTACTTTACTAATCGTGTTATTACCGCTATTATTCGGTCCTAAGGCAAACATTACATTTAAAGTGGCGAAAATGCTGATAAAAGATGTTTCTAATGACGAAACAGAAGCAGCCGAACTGCAGCGTTTCAATCAAACGATTGCAGCAAGCTTATTAGGCATTGCGTTGATTGTGTTGCTAACAACCGGCCATTGGTTCGGATGGGTTCTCGTTGGAATGGTTACTATAGCAGCTTCAGTCGCTTTGCTCGGGTTTTGCGTTGGTTGTTTTATGTATTTTCAATTTAAGAAAATGAAGTATGAAATGAAAAAATGAGGTGGCTGTTGCCCCCTCATTTTTTTGCTTAAATAAGCAAGGTAACTAGTCAGCGCAGTTATCTTATTAAAAAAGTCAACTGTTGGGACTGCTAAACCTTCAATATGGCTATATATCGATCCTCTCATTCCCTTTAGGAGAAGCTGACATCATTGCTGTTTATGCGAACTAGAGAAATTTTTTTTCCATTACTTTCACGCAGCCACCGTATCATTAAAAAATCGAACGGTTTCCCTTGATATGAAAGCACCGTGGACATAACCGTAATTTTACAAAAAAATAGTTGATGCAAAACTCTAGGCAAACTCGAAATAATTGACTATTATATTTAGGGTAGCGAAATTAATTTCGGGGAAGGTTTGTAGCATGTCAAAATTTATTGGCGATTGGGGTAATCAGCTCAAGAGCTATAACAAAAATGTTCGGTTATTTTTACTCGCATCCTTTTTAGTGAATGTCGGGATGGGCATTTTCATGATCATTTACAACTATTATATACGTGAACTCGGATATGACGACCAGGTAAACGGGAAAGTAATTGCAATGACAGCGATGGCGTCAGCAATCTTTTTATTACCAGCTGGAATTATGAGTGATAAAGTAGGTCGAAAAAAAGTTATATTAGTTGGGGCAATCTTTGCTTCTGTTACGATGTTAACACGATCCGTATTAGAAGCGGAATCGCTGCTTCTTGTTAGTGCGTTTGCCACAGGGATTTTTATGTCGTTTATTCAAGTGTCTTCTATACCGCTTTTAGCGGAAAACTCTACAGAAAAGCAAAGGGTTCATTTATTTAGCTTTAATTTTGCCCTCATCATGGTTGCAAATGTCATAGGGAATGCATTAGGTGGTACGTTAAGTGATGTCTTACAGGCATTATTTTCGTTTAGTGCGTTGTGGAGTGTACGAATTACATTGCTCGTGGGGTCCATATTTTTCTTTACATCTCTCATTCCAATTATGAAGATTAACGAAGAAAGAAAACTTAAGACCGAAAAAACAGCAGCAAGTTCATTTAAAAATATTTTTAAAACACAAAAGTCCGGGCTAAAAATGATCGCTCTTTTTGCCATTGCACAGTTAATTATTGGCTTTGGTTCCGGTCTTGTTATACCGTATTTGAACATATATTTTACAGACCGCTTTGAAATTAGCAAATCACTTGTCGGTATTATCTTATCTTTAGGTCAAGCGATGACAGCCGTTGCGTTTATGATTGGTCCTGCCGTTGTAAAACGTTTTGGTGAAGTTCGTGCGGTAGTTATTTTACAGTTAGCATCCTTACCTTTCCTTTTACTTACAGCTTATACAGAAAATTTATGGTTGGCAGTTATTGGTTTCCTTTTCCGTCAAGCACTAATGAATGCCGGAAACCCTATTCAGATGTCATTAATGATGAGAAGTGTAGATGACTCAATTAAGGGGTTAGCTAACTCAGTAGGGCAAATGGTCTTCCAACTCGGCTGGGCAGTCATGGGACCGGTTTCGATGACGCTTGTCATGATGTACGGGGCGTATTACGGTTATGCTATCGTTTTTACGATTACAGGTTGTTTGTATTTAATTGGTTCGATTTATTTTTATTTAGTATTTAGAAAAGTTAAATAAACATTTATTTAAAACCTGTTGACAACAATTTTCGACACATGTTATTATTCTTTCATTGAGTAAAGTAATTTAATAGCTTCAAGCTCTTATCCAGAGTGGTGGAGGGACTGGCCCGAAGAAACCCGGCAACCTTTGAAAACATGAAAATGTGTTAAGAAAGGTGCTAAATCCTGCAAGGTGAAATGCCTTGAAAGATGAGAGAAAGGACACTAACATTGTGACTAAACCTTTCTGTTCATCTGTTGACGGGAAGGTTTTTTTTATTACCAACACTTACCTACTATCTCTATATAGGAGTTTGCAAGCCTTATTACTAGTAAGCCAATAGGAAAAATATAGATAGATAAATAGATAGATAAGATGGCGAGAGAGAAAAAACGATTAAAGGAGGCACCATGATAAATTTAAGCGGCATTCGCAAACTTTTTAAAACGAAAGATGGAATTGTTACAGCGGTCGACCGTGTTGACTTAGAAATTAAAGACGGAGAAATATTCGGGATCATCGGTTACAGTGGTGCTGGAAAAAGTACTTTAATTCGTATGCTGAATAGCCTTGAGCGTCCGTCTGAAGGAACAGTTACTATTGCCGGTAAAGAGATGTCTTCGTTAAAAGGGAAATCTCTACGTAAAGCACGGCAAGAAATTAGTATGATTTTTCAGCACTTTAACTTATTGTGGTCGAGAACCGTAAGTGAGAATATAGGCTTCCCATTAGAAATAGCAGGCGTACCGAAAGAACAGCGTCAAAAACGAGTGGAAGAACTGATTAAACTCGTCGGTCTAGAAGGAAGAGGCGGTTCGTATCCTTCTCAGCTTAGTGGCGGGCAGAAGCAACGGGTTGGGATTGCTAGAGCGCTCGCGAACAATCCGAAAGTTCTCCTTTGTGATGAAGCGACTTCAGCATTAGATCCAAAAACAACGGACTCAATCCTAGAACTACTCGTAGATATTAATAAAAAACTCGGCTTAACGATCGTTTTGATTACACACGAGATGCATGTCATTCGAAAGATTTGTCACCGTGTCGCTGTCATGGAAGCCGGGAAAGTTGTTGAGATGGGGCCTGTTCTGGATGTATTTAAAAACCCGCAAGCTGGAATTACAAAACAATTTGTAAAACAGGTGACAGATCCAGAGGAAACGAAGGAAACGATCTCTCATATTATTGAAGATGAATCGGGAAAAGTCGTTCAATTAAGTTTTATAGGGGAAGAGACGGAAAAGCCCCTCATTACGAAAATTATTCGGAAGTTTGATATAGAAGTTAATATTCTACAAGGTAAAATTTCGCAGACGCAAGAAGGGGCATACGGAACACTGTTTATCCAGATTGATGGAGATGTCGTAGAAATTGATCGTGCGATTGCTTTCATTCGTGAAGAAGGAGTACAAGTGGAGGTGATCGATCATGTTTAATGAATGGTTTGCAAAAATGAAATGGGACAAGTTGTGGGAAGCAACGGTCGAAACCATTTATATGACATCAATTTCCGTTGTAGCCACATTCGCCATTGGGCTTGTTTTAGGACTTATCTTATATTTAACAAGTAAAGGAAACCTGTGGGAAAACCGTCCCGCTAATCTAATCGTAAGTACGATTGTCAATGTGTTCAGGTCTATTCCTTTTATCATTTTAATTGTACTACTCATCCCATTTACGAGAATGTTAATGGGAACGATGTTAGGAGCAAATGCAGCGCTTCCTGCTTTAATTATTGGTGCGGCTCCTTTCTATGCCCGTATGGTGGAAATCGCCTTAAGAGAAATTGATAAAGGTGTTATTGAAGCCTCACAATCGATGGGGGCAACAAACTGGCAAATTATTTATAAGGTGTTAATTCCAGAGTCTTTACCTGCGTTAATCTCAGGGATCACGGTAACCGCAATTGCTTTAGTTAGTTACACAGCGATGGCAGGGGTTATCGGTGCTGGAGGTCTTGGTCACTTTGCCTATTTAGAAGGTTTCCAACGAAACAATACAACTGTTACCATGGTGGCAACAATCACAATCTTATTGATCGTATTCATTATTCAATGGATTGGAGATTATTTCACATATAAAACTGACAAACGTTAATAAGGGGGAAAAAGAAATGAAAAAGTTCTTAAGTTTAATTGGAGCTGCAGCAATATCTTTATCATTAGTAGCATGTGGTGGTGGTGCTGAAGAGCCACAAACAGAAGAAACTCCAGGAGAAGAAGCAACTCAAGAAGAGAATGTTAAATTAGTTGTAGGGGCATCTGCTGTTCCACATACAGAAGTACTTGAATTTGCTGCTCCACTCTTAGCTGAAAGAGGGATTGATCTAGAAATTAAAACATTCACAGATTATATCTTACCAAACCAAGCATTAAATGAAGGCGAGCTAGATGCAAACTACTTCCAAACGCCAGGTTATTTAGCAATGCAAATCGAAGAATTTGGTTATGAATTTGAAAGCATTGGGCCAATTCATGCTGAACCTATTGGTGTTTATTCAAAAGAATTCAGTAGCTTAGATGAGCTACCTGATGGAGCAAAAATCATCATGAGTGATTCTTTCAGTGACCACGGTCGTATTTTACCTATCTTTGAGCGCGCAGGTGTCATTGAGCTAGACGTTGAAGAAGGACAATTAGCACAACGTGAAAATATCGTGTCAAATCCGAAAAACTTAGACTTCTCAACACTTGTTGAAGCAAGATTACTTGCTCCATCATTTGAAAGTGGAGAAGGTGACGCTGTTGTCATTAACACAAACTATGCTCTTGAAGGTGGAGTAGATATCGAAAATTACGGTATTGCCTTTGAAGGACAAGATGTACTTCAACCAAATTTAATCGTTGTTCGCTCTGAAGATGTAGATCGTCCAGAACTTCACATTTTATTTGAAGTATTACGTTCTGAAGAAGTGGTAAACTTCATTCTTCAAACGTATGACGGTGCAGTTATTCCGTGGAGTGAGTAAGTTAAATTTTATGATCAAGAGTGGCGTTGGAATTCATTTTCCAATGCCACTTTTTTGTTCTTAATATAAGGAAAACTAATTGTGTGTGCCTAAGCACAAACAGAGTAATGATGACTAAGTCCAAGGAGAGTAAGAATTTGGAGCTTCACGAAAATGGCGTGGGAGTTTTATACATGAAATGGAAATACTAAGGAATAATAGGAATGTTAAAGTGTTCAGATAAAAAGGAGGTACATACACATGGAACAAAACCAAAATCAAGATAATCAGCAAGACAGTGTCATTCAAATGGCCTTACAAGAGTATAAAGAAGGCTTAGGACAATTCTTGCAAAAAATGCCTGATGTCGCGGGGAAGTTTAATGAGTTTACAGAAGCGTGCTTTAAAGAAGGAAAGTTATCTAAAAAAGATAAGCAGCTGATCGCATTAGGGATTAGTGTCGTTTCACAGGATGAGTATTGCATTATCTATCATACAAAAGGCTGTCTTGACGAGGGGTGCAGTGAAGACGAAATTTTAGAAGCTCTCGGTGTTACTGCGGCATTTGGTGGCGGTGCAGCAATGAGCCAAGCTGTTACGCTCGTTCAAGAAGCTATTTCCGAGCTGGGTTCTTCAGGTAATCAAAAGAAACATTAATGACTCGGCGCTATGCTTTATGTTCGAATTTCTCACACTAGACATGGAAGGTAACATTCGAAGTATCTAGCTCCAGTGCCCAGCGAGACTTCGCTCACCTCATTGGATAAGTCAACATCGGTTCATTTCCTTTCACCGTGTTTCCTTTATTTCATACGGTGGGCTCCAGCCCGTACGTCGCTAAACAGGTGCTTGCGATTTTCTCATTTTTTTCAATCTGCGAGTTATAAAGAGCATATGAGCTAAATTGTATAGCATTGCTATGTGAGAAAAGGTGAGTATGCATAACGATACATTGTCAGAAAATTTCACACTATACCGCAGTTGGGAAGATATCGTGAGGATGATATGATTCTTTATAGAGTAAGCGTAACTGAAGCATTCAAGTTATTTGATTGCAAACCGTCAGTTACCTTATAAAAAAGAAAGGATTGATTTATTATCCAAACGATTCACACGAATTACACAGGCGAAATGGAAAAGGCGATGCAACAGAACCACGGAATTGGTTACGAAGAGTACAATCGCAGCCTGGAGAAGCGCTTAGAAGTTGAAAAGTCGCGTGAAAGAGAATATAAACGTTCCATTAAACTAGCTATTGAGCTCAATCAACGGTAAAATAAAGATAAGAGAAATAAGAGGCTGACTCTTTTATGATGAGTCAGCCTCTTATCTTAGTTTTTTTTGCATGAGATTTTCTATTTGTTTAAAGTTTACGATCTTAACGGACTCACAGGCCGTTATTTCATTAAAAAGCATGCTTTGGGGGACCGTAACGGACTCAAAAGCCCTTATTCAGAACTTTTTGCTGTGTTTTTTAATGATATTAAGCAAATAGGGTCCTCTCAGTCCGCTGAACCTCTTAATTAGGTCAGTTTGGTTAAAATAAGGTCCTCTCAGTCCTCTAAAATAGGGGATACAAAGTTAGTCTGTCTTCTAAACAATAGGAGTTTAACCATTGTTCGAGAACTGTGACGGCACAAAGTCCACAGACAACTAAACCTGCACTTCTATGTTTCTCTGTATGACTTTGTTGCTGAGTTGAGAAACTATTAGTAGGTTGGACGGTTGGACAAGGTCATAAAATACTTTCTATACATAAATATATAATAAGTGTATAAATGTTGTTAAAAAAGTTGAACTTACTTTGGATTTGATATAAGATTGTAATGAGAATAAATTGAGAATAAACAAAAGCACTTCTTTCGTCAAGAGGGCAGTGTAATCTTAAGATAAAATATTGGAGGTAGGAAAGAATGACAGCACCATACTTAAAGATTGAAAATCTTCATGTAGCAATAGAAGGTAAGGAAATCTTAAAGGATTTCAACCTAGAAATTAACGGTGGAGAGATCCACGCGATCATGGGACCAAACGGTACAGGTAAATCTACATTAGCGTCTGCACTTATGGGTCACCCTAAATATGAAATCACTAGTGGGAAAGTCACTTTCAACGGTGAAGACCTTTTAGAAATGGAAGTAGATGAGCGTGCTCAAGCTGGTCTATTTTTAGCAATGCAATATCCAAGTGAAATTAGCGGAATTACAAATGCGGACTTCCTTCGTTCAGCGATCAACTCTCGCCGTGAAGAAGGAGACGAAATTTCATTAATGAAATTTATCCGTAAATTAGATGAGAAAATGGATTTACTTGAAATGAATCAAGAGTTCGCTCAACGTTACTTAAATGAAGGCTTCTCTGGTGGAGAAAAGAAACGAAATGAGATCCTTCAATTAATGATGCTTGAGCCAAAGATTGCCGTTTTAGATGAAATTGACTCAGGTCTAGATATCGATGCTCTTAAAGTAGTATCTACAGGTGTTAATGCAATGCGTGGAGAAGAGTTTGGCTGTCTTATCATTACTCACTACCAACGCTTACTGAACTACATCACTCCTGATAAAGTTCACGTTATGATGCAAGGCCGTATCGTAAAATCTGGTGGAGCTGAACTTGCTGAACGTTTAGAAGCAGAAGGTTACGACTGGATTAAAGAAGAACTTGGCATTGAAGATGAAAAAGTAGAAGCATAAGGTAGTGAGGAGGGATAATATGTCAGTGGAAACGAAGCTTGCGTTCGATCAAGAGTATGTTAAACAATTTTCTACAGGGCGCGGCGAACCTGAATGGCTATTAAATTTTCGCTTAAAAGCGCTTGACTTAGCAGAAAAATTAGATTTACCAAAACCAGATAAAACAAAGATTGATAAATGGAACTTCACTCAATTTGCTCACCTTCAAGATGTAACAGCAACTTCTTTTGAAGAGTTAAGCGATGAGGTTAAAGGTTTAGCCGGTGAAGCAACAAATGAACAAAACATTGTCGTTCAAAAAGATGGTGCAACAGCTCGTCTTCAAGTGAGCGAAGCGGTTAAGCAACAAGGTGTTATTTTTACAGACCTAGCAACAGCACTTAAAGAGCATGGACAATTAGTGGAAAAATACTTTATGGCAGACGCTGTAAATGTGGACGAAAACCGTCTGGTTGCTCTTCATGCGGCATTAATGAATGGTGGTACTTTTATCTATGTACCAAAAAATACAGAGGTGACTGTTCCTCTTCAAGCCGTTTACAATGTAAGTGAAGCTGCATTATTCAACCACGTGATCGTAGTTGCAGAAGATAATAGTTCAGTTACGTATGTAGAGAACTATGTTGGAGGCCCTAAAGAAGAAACGGTTGCTAACATCGTGGCTGAAGTATATGCAGGTGCTGGAGCACGCGTTTCATTCGGTGCGGTTGATAATCTTTCTGAGAACGTAACAACTTATGTTGTTCGTCGTGCGCATGTTGGCCGCGATGCTCGGGTAGATTGGGCACTTGGTCAAATGAATGACGGAAATACAGTAAGTGAAAACACAACACACCTGATCGGTGAAGGTTCTTATGCAGATACCAAAACTGTAACGATCGGGCGCGGGACACAAAAACAAAACTTCACAACTCAGATTTTCCATCATGGAAAACATTCTGAAGGATATATATTAAAACATGGCGTAATGCGTGAAGAAGCAACTGCGATCTTTAACGGAATTACGAAAATTGAACATGGAGCTTCAAAATCAAACGGTGAGCAAACTGAACGTGTATTAATGTTAAGTGAAAAAGCTCGTGGAGATGCGAACCCGATCCTTCTTATTGATGAAGATGATGTAACAGCGGGTCACGCTGCATCTGTAGGAAGAATTGATCCACTACAAATGTTCTATTTAATGAGTCGTGGAATTACGCAAAAAGAAGCTGAACGCTTAATTATTCATGGTTTCCTAGCACCAGTTGTAAACCAACTTCCAGTTGAATCTGTAAAAGAGCGTTTTACGGAAGTTATCGAAAGGAAAGTAAAATAATGAACGTTCAAGAGGTTCGCAAACAATTTCCAATCTTACATCAGGAAGTGAACGGGAACCCACTTGTTTATTTAGATAGTGCGGCAACGTCTCAAAAGCCAATTCAAGTCATTGAAGCTTTAGATGATTATTATCGTCGCTATAATTCTAATGTACATCGTGGGGTTCATACCCTCGGTACACTTGCAACTGATGGTTATGAAGGTGCAAGGGAAAAGGTTCGTAAGTTTATCAATGCCAACTCAACAGAAGAAATTATTTTCACAAGAGGAACGACAACAGCACTCAATCTAGTTGCTAGCAGTTACGGACGTGCCAACCTCGGTGAAGGTGATGAAATCGTCATTACACCGATGGAGCACCACAGTAATATCATTCCGTGGCAACAAGTAGCTAAAGCTACTGGAGCGACGTTAAAATATATTCCACTACAAGAAGATGGGAGTATTGATTTAGCGGATGTTGAGGAAACTGTAACTCCACAAACAAAAATTGTATCGGTTATGCAGGTTTCTAACGTATTAGGGGCAATTAACCCAATCAAAGAAATCGCAGCGATTGCTCATAAGCATGGTGCTGTGATGGTTGTTGACGGTGCTCAAAGTACACCTCATATGAAAATCGACGTGCAAGATTTAGATTGTGACTTCTTTGCTTTTTCTGGTCATAAGATGGCTGGTCCTACGGGGATTGGTGCTCTTTACGGGAAGAAAAAGTTATTAGAAAAAATGGAGCCAATCGAGTTTGGTGGGGAAATGATTGACTTTGTTGGTTTGCAAGAATCAACATGGAAAGAGCTTCCTTGGAAGTTCGAAGGTGGAACACCAATCATTGCAGGTGCCATTGGATTAGGGGCAGCGATCGATTTCCTTGAGGAAGTCGGCATGGATGCAATCCTAGCGCACGAGCATGAACTCGCGCTATATGCGATGGAGCGTATGTCTGAAATTGAAGGATTAACGATTTACGGTCCGAAAAAGCGGGCAGGAGTAGTTACTTTCAACATTGACGATGTTCATCCACATGATGTTGCGACAGTGCTTGATGCTGAAGGCATTGCTGTTCGTGCAGGTCATCACTGTGCTCAGCCATTAATGAAGTGGCTGAACGTAACAGCAACAGCAAGAGCTAGTTTTTATTTATACAATACAAAAGAAGATGTTGATGCACTTGTCAATGGATTAATAAAAACAAAGGAGTATTTCGGCGATGTCTTTAGGTAACAATCTCGATACTTTATATCGACAAGTGATCATGGACCATTATAAAAACCCTCGAAATCGTGGAGAGTTTGAAGGAGATTCTGTAACGGTGAATATGAATAACCCGACATGTGGGGATCGTATTCAATTACAAATGCAAGTAGAAGATGATAAAATCACAGCTGCTAAATTTGTAGGTGAAGGTTGCTCTATCAGTCTTGCTTCTGCATCAATGATGACACAGGCTGTTAAAGGTCTATCTGTTGAAGAAGCATTACAGATGTCTCAAATTTTTTCCGATATGATGCAAGGTAAAGATTATGATGACTCGACGTTTGACTTAGGTGACATTGAAGCACTACAAGGTGTATCAAAGTTTCCAGCACGAATTAAATGTGCAACGTTAGCGTGGAAAGCGATGGAAAAGGGTATTCAAAGCGAAAACGAATAAGGAGGTTTTCTCATGGCTAAGAAGATGCCGGAAATCGGTGAATATAAATATGGCTTTAGAGACAAAGACGTTTCGATTTTCCGTTCGAAAAAGGGATTAACTCGTGAAATCGTCGAGGAAATTTCTCGAATGAAAAGTGAGCCACAGTGGATGTTAGATTTTCGTTTAAAGTCACTTGAACAGTTTTATAAAATGCCAATGCCGCAATGGGGTGGCGACCTTTCTGAATTAAATTTTGATGACATTACGTACTATGTAAAGCCGTCCGAAAAGTCAGAGAAGTCTTGGGATGAGGTTCCAGAAGAAATTAAAAATACGTTTGATAAACTAGGTATCCCTGAAGCAGAGCAAAAGTATTTAGCGGGTGTATCGGCTCAGTACGAATCTGAGGTTGTTTATCACAACATGCAAGAAGATCTTGAAGAGCAAGGAATTATCTTTAAAGATACGGACTCTGCTTTAAGAGAAAACGAGGATATCTTTAAAGAGTACTTCGGTACAGTAATTCCTCCTACTGATAATAAATTCGCGGCACTTAACTCTGCAGTGTGGTCTGGTGGATCTTTCATTTACGTACCAAAAGGCGTTAAGGTTGAAACACCTCTACAAGCGTACTTCCGTATTAACTCTGAAAACATGGGTCAATTCGAGCGTACGTTAATCATCGCAGACGAAGACAGCCACGTACACTACGTAGAAGGCTGTACTGCGCCAGTTTACTCAACAAACTCACTTCATAGTGCGGTTGTTGAAATTATCGTTAATAAAGGCGGTTACTGCCGTTATACGACGATCCAAAACTGGGCACCAAACATCTTCAACCTTGTTACAAAGCGTGCAGTTGCAGATGCAGGCGCTACGATGGAATGGGTTGATGGTAACATTGGTTCGAAGTTAACGATGAAATATCCTGCAGTTGTTATGAAAGGTGAAGGAGCAAAAGGTACGATCCTTTCTATTGCGATTGCTGGTAAAGGTCAGCACCAAGATGCTGGAGCGAAAATTCATCACTTAGCACCAAATTGTTCATCGACTATCGTTTCTAAATCGATCTCAAAACAAGGTGGTAAAGTAACGTACCGTGGGATTGCTCACTTCGGACGTAAATCAGAAGGCTCAAAAGCGAAAATTGAGTGTGACACGTTAATCATGGATAACCAATCAACTTCTGATACAATTCCTTACAATGAAATCTTAAACAACAACATCACATTAGAGCACGAAGCGACGGTATCTAAAGTTTCTGAAGATCAGCT
This sequence comes from Alkalihalobacterium sp. TH-98, assembly GCF_057473385.1. Classification (NCBI taxonomy): domain Bacteria; kingdom Bacillati; phylum Bacillota; class Bacilli; order Caryophanales; family Bacillaceae; genus Alkalihalobacterium; species Alkalihalobacterium sp. TH-98. The sequence goes on from NZ_JBYCKM010000017.1 coordinate 52,310, forward strand.
GTTCTATCTAATGAGTCGTGGTATTTCTGAAGAAGAAGCGACTGAGATGATTGTTATGGGCTTCATCGAGCCATTCACAAAAGAATTACCGATGGAATACGCAGTAGAGATGAACCGTCTGATCAAGTTCGAGATGGAAGGTAGTATTGGATAACCTTTATATATCAAAGGGTTTAGGGGTTTTATAGGGTACTAATTTGGTGTCGTGCCAACTTTGTGCCAAGTTGAGTTGAAATTACCTTTTAGTGTAGGAGGCGAACTTTTGAAGTTCGTCTTCTTCTATTTTTTCAGTTACATCAAGATAAGTATCCGCTGTTGTTTTGATGGTTTTATGCCCTAAGCGATTTGATACATATTTAAGGCTTGCACCTGCTTCAAGTGCCAGAACTGCATGAGTATGTCTAAAGCCATGAGTGCCTTTATAATCAACACCGGCTTTTTTGCAGTAATCTTGCATGGTTTCTCGTATAGTAGAAGGTGTTAAATAATGCCCGTTAAAATTTTGAAAGATAATGCTATCTTCATTTTTGCGGAACCTTGGATTACCTAAAAGTAATTCATTTTGCTTCATTTTGAACTTCTTTAATTCACGGACTAAATCAGGTTCTATTTTGATTGTGCGATAGGAAGAGGAATTTTTTAATGTTGTCAATTTGACATTGTTATTATCATCACGACTAGTTTGTTTGTCTATCGTTATTTTATCGCCATTAATATCTTCCCATCTTAAGGCTAATGCTTCACTTATCCTCAAACCAGTTTTGCTTAAAAAGAGCATGAGCGTATAATAAAGCTGATAATCAGGGAAGCGCTGATGTTTATAGGTTTTCATGAAATCCAATAACTGATTTAATTCTTCAAGGCTGAAATATTTCACTTTTTCCTTTTTTAATGCAACAGAGTCTTTAACAGGAACCTTTAATTTATCAGCAGGGTTCTTTTCAAGTACCTCAAGTTCATAAACCGCATAATGTAGGATACTTTTCATAACTGAAAGATATTTCAACCTCGAACCAAATGAATATTTTTCTTTGCCGTTTTCGTTTATTTCTCCAAATGTAGCAATCCACCTTTTTATTTCAGTTCTTTTTATCGTCATTATTTTTTTATCCCCAAATGTGGGTAAGATGTGATTTCTGATAATCACTTCAAGTTGAACAAAGGTTGACTCTTTAACATTGGCTTTTTTGTGTTCCAACCAATCGTTTAGAACCTCCTTAAACAACATATTTCTATCATTCAAGGTTTGACCGTAATAAATACGTTCTTCAACTTTTGCACTTTCGATTTTTGCTTCTTTTGAAGTTCTGAATGTACCGACACTTACTAATTTTCCGTCTTTGTGGACACGTGCTTGCCATTTGCCACTAGGTAATTGTCTTATGTTTGCCATCTTTCCTTTTCCCCTTTCAATCCTTTAGGACGATTTCGATAAGGCTTTTAATTTTTGATTTTTCTTCTTTTGTCAGTAGTTTATCTTTATAAAATAGTGGGTCTTTGGAATCAAGTAATAAATCAATGGATGACTTTTGTTTATTTTGTTTCTGTTCTTCCAGTGACCACTCAATATCTTCTCTTTCGTTTTTCATTTTCATATAATCATCTGGGTCAATATATCCTGCTTGTACTAGTAAATCAATTGATGGAATATTAAGTCCTACTGCAATCTTTTCAAGTGTTTCTACTTTTGGAACTCCTCTTTTCCCTGTTTCAACTTGTGATAGATACGAGTGTGCAACCCCTGATAATTCACTTAGTTTTCTAACAGTAAGTCCTTTTTCTTTTCTTAATTTCCTTAAATTTTCCCCGAAAGTGTTCACGATGTTATCTCTCCCTTTTTGTATTTTTACTTCTACTTCATTTTAAACCAAACGGTCGCAAAAGTAAACTAATTTTGTTATGCATTTGCAATCAATTTAAAAAAATGTTATTGTGTGGTTGTGGTCGCAAATAGTAAATAAAATTAGAAAGGGGTTCGCTAATGTTGAACATCAACTTGAATGAAAACGAATTAAAAACAATTTATCTTGAAGAGGTTCAAAAACGCTTAGAAGAATGGGAACAACAAACATTGCTTATGGATATGAAAGAACTTTGTAAAATGCTTTCGTTAAGCAGACCAACCGTAGAAAAATTATTTATATATAATCCTGATTTTCCAGCTTTGCGAGTGGGAAAGAAGTGGTTGTTTCCTCGTAAAGAAGTAGAGGCATATATTAAGCGTTGGTCAATAGATGTTAGAAAAAAAGGTGGCACCATAGAATGGGATTAGTAAGCTTAGAAGGGATGGAACAGGAAAAATCTATTCTTATTAAAGTAAACGAAATTCTACCAGAAGCTAAGATTTTGAAATTAAGGGGTTACTCAAGTAAAAATTTTAGTCAAAAATATGATGACGCTAAAAAACCAACGGGAAAAACGTGGGAGTATTTTGAAAGTGATTTAGATATCTCAAGATGGTTAGCTTCAAATGGATGGGTTGGTATTGTCATTCCTAAAAATCGAATTGTTGTTGATGTGGATGAAGTAGCAACAGGAGAGTTATTAAATAAATTGTTGGGGAAGGAGGGGTATCGTTATCATTGTATAAAGACTCCAAAGGGGTTCCAGTTTATTTTTAAAGCAAGTGAGGAATCCACAAAATTAGTTAAACAAATTTCGAAATATTACACCCAATTAGGTGTTGTCATTGATACAAGGACAACAGAAAAAGGATATATTGTTTTTCCAACAGAGAAAACGGAAAACCGTTATATCCTTTCACAAAATGAAGAACTTGATGAACTACCTTTCTTCTTATATCCAGTTATGAAAAAGAAAGATGATTATGAATTTCCGCTTCCATTAGAAAAAGGAAGCAGAAATGATACTTTGCATAAATTCGCATGTAGATTAAATGTCTGGGGTATTCCTCGTGAAGAAGCCTTTAAATCCATGAAATTAATTTATGAATATTTTGTTTTAGATAAAACGGATTTTCCAGAGAAGGATGTTGATACTTTAACAAATTCAGCATTTGATTGGGAACCAAATAGAGTTAACCCAGCTTTCTTAACAAACGAGCAAAATAAAAAAATTGTATGTTTGCAAAACACTCAAGTTATTTTAAATATGCTTAATGTTACAGTTTATTATGATGTAATAAAAAAACGTTCTTTTATGGCATCTGACAATAAGGATTTTAGTGGTTATATCATGGACTACCATGCTATTAGAATAATGGATTTTGCTATTAACCACGGCTATAAAATCAATAAAAATATGTTAATTGACCATTTAATGACTTTGGCTAGAAATAATTCTATTAACAAAATAACACATTTTCTAGAGAAAGCAAAAAATAAATGGGATGGAATCAGTCGAATTGAGAGTGTTTTTAATACTTTGCACAGTAGAACAGACCGAAGATTGGCATTGGCTTATTTTGTAAAATGGTGTATTCAAGCTGTTCGACTAGCTGGAAATTCGGATGGAAAAATGAATCAAGAATTTGTTTTAGTTTTGCAAGGTGAACAAGGTAATGGAAAAACAACATGGTTTAAATCTTTGTTCCCCCTTAATGAATACTTCAAAGAAGGACTTGAATTAAATCCTGAAAATAAAGATATCGTCTTAGAATGTATTAGTCATTTTCTAGTAGAATTAGGAGAATTAGATGCTACTATGAAGCATGAGCAAGCTCGTATAAAAGCATTTATTACGAAAAGCATGGATGAACTACGAAAACCATTTGAACGGCTATCAGAAATTGCACCAAGGCAAACTATTTTATGTGCTACCGTAAATGATGAAACTTTTTTGAAAGATAAGACAGGTAATAGACGATATGCCGTTATTAAAACAGGTAAAAAAATTGACCGATTGGATCATATTGATTTGGAACAATTTTGGGGAGAAATCGCTTATTTAGCAGCTAACGGCGAAACTCATCATTTATCTGATGAAGAAAAAGAGCAACAAAAGGATGAGAACAATAATTATGAAACATTAACCGAAGCTGAAATAAGAGTAGAACTTAATTTTGATTGGGAAGTAGATAAAAAAGAATGGAGAAAAGTATCCTCTGAGAAAATATGTGATGTATTAGGACTGCCAGCTAAATCAAAAAATGTAGCACAGGCATTAAGAAAAAAAGGGTGTGAGTACCATGATAAAAGCCGTCCAAGAGCATGGACTGTTCCACCATTTATAAATGATTACTCAAAATCATTACCAAGTGGGATACATCCTTCATTCAAAGGTTAGTTTTTGCTCTCTAAAAATTATTTAACATGGTAGATATTATGGCGAAACTTAGTATCATGGCTGACATGAAATATATTTCGCCATGATTACACCATGATAAATCTATCATCATGGCGTAGAATTGAACCTCTGATATATCAGGGTTTTTCTTTTTTATTCGCCATGATACCAAGATAAGGTTCATATTAGAAAGAAAAATAAAGTGAACATAAAAATTGAGGTATTTACTTTAAAAATAATTAGAGAAAATGGATATATATATGTTACTCACTTATCATGACATGATGACCGTGATTAGATTTTATGAAGTGTGTAAAGACGATATCTAGTCATTTTTTATTTCAGTGCCTATTAGGTATATAGTAGTATAATCAGGATAGCTCTAGATTTTCTTAAAAAAAGAACCCACATATCCGTGTGGGTTCAGGTGGATTGTGTATAAGGAACTTGTGATAAACGACATTATTATTATGCCCATAAAACTTGATTTGTAGACGGCTCGTTCAAGTAGACACATGTAAAAAAGGAGACTTTGTACAAATTGATAAAGCTTGTGGTTCTTCGCTTTCATATCTATTACAATTGGCAAGTCTAATTAAAACCCAGTCCTTAAATCGGGACTGGTTCTTTGTTGTTTGGAAGTAATAGAAGATTGAGTAAAACCCACATCAAAGGCACTTGTTAATAGGATATCTAAAAGAATAATGAATTAAACATATTGGAATAATAAGATTAAAGATAAACAATAAAAGGGTAAACGAGGTGTTTATAATGAATGAACGTGAATTAATCAAAGAAGCTAAACGAGCTTATTACCGTAAATACATGAGAGATTATAGGAGGTTGAAACCAGAAAAAGTACAAGCGCATCGTGATAATTGGTTTTTGAAAAGAGCTTTAGCAGAAAAGGATGAAAAAGCGGATAAACTACACAAATCGATGACACCTAAAGAACAAGCCTTATTTGAATTAGAACAATTGAAGAACCGTCAACTGGAAATAGAGGCTAAAGACGTAATGAAACAACAACAGCTAACCGCTCCCACATTTTATTAAGAAAGAGGACGAGGATATGGCAAAGAGAATAGAGGTTAAAGGTGTTATTGTTAACAATTCAGATTATCAGGTATATGAGTGGTTGGATATTGAAGCAACATGTCCAAGAGTCGTTCATGAACAATTAGGAAAAGCAAATGGACAAGCAGTTGAAGTAGATATTAACTCTGGCGGTGGTGATGTTTTTGCTGGTAGTGAAATCTATTCAGCATTAAAAGCCTATAGTATGAATGGCGGTCACGTTACGGTGAACATTGTAGGACTAGCTGCGTCTGCTGCTAGTGTGGTGGCAATGGCAGGTGATCGAGTGATGATGTCAGCCACAAGCCAACTGATGATACATAACGCTTGGATTAATGGCGCTAGCGGAGATTATCGGAACATGGAACATATGTCGGGTGTATTAAAGAATGTAAATCAAACGATTGCTAACGCTTATCATTTAAAGACAGGTAGAAGCCAAGAAGAGCTTTTAGCTCTTATGGACGAGGAAACATGGTTGACCGTACAACATGCACTGGAATTAGGATTTGTGGATGGAATCCTGTTTGAGGGAAAAGGGGTACTATCAGGTTCAAGTTTAACTAGAGAGCCTGAACCCTCAGGATTGAGTTCGTTAAACAATAACAAAGTAGCAGCTTCAGTAGCACATTTAAATTTATTGAAATTGAAAGTGGGTATTTAAATAATGAAAATCACAAAAGAACATTTACAACCAAAGAAACCAGCAATGAAAAGAGGCATGCAATGGTTCACCAAAACAAATGTGGAGAAGCTTTATGATGGGAAGGTCAAGTTGCGAGTTACAGAATTTGAATATAATGCGATTGTTAACACTTGTCGTGAATTAAGGTTCGGAGGATACAAACCTTTTTGTCGACAGGCTATTGAAAGATTTGAGAAGGTAACGGAACTGACCCAGCCACAAACAACCGAAGAGCCTCTAGATTGGCTGACGTTTACGTTTGATAAGGAAGTAAAGGAACCACTAATAAAAGAAGCTAAGAAGGCTGGGTTATCGCTTGAAGAGTTTGTCCGAGCTTTGGTTTGGACGAGGGTGAAGCAGGTAAGTAAACATGATGAGGAACAGAAGAAAATACAAGAAGAACAGCGTAGGAAGAAATCGCTTTGTCAAGTTCACTTTAATTTGTCGTTGACCGCTGAAATGGTGGAACGATACGAAACCAAGTATGGAAGAGCAGAGAGCAAAGCTGATATTGAAAACAAAATAAAAGAGTTGATTTTGAAAGAACTCGCCTAACCCCCCCTGTTTGGTTTTTTGACAGCGCATTTTGTGACCGGTGGGGGAACCTTAATTTTTCTGCGTGATAGTAACGTGTATTTTTTTGGATTTATGAAAATATTGAAGGATATAAGCAGCTATGTAAAAAGTAGCTGCTTTTTTCAGTTCAACGCTGATTCTCAGTTGTAGCTGTATCAAATTAAAATAGCAGTTGGACAAGCTAAATGATAAAATGGAGTTATACAATACATACGGAAACGAAAATTAAAGGAATTAGGAGAAATATTATGAACAAACAACAATTAGCATCAAAAATTTGGGAATCAGCAAATAATTTACGTGGAAAGATGGAAGCTGGCGAGTATAAAGATTATATTTTAGGTTTTATTTTTTATAAGTTTCTTTCAGACAAAGAGTTTAAATTTTTAATTGAAAATGGCTATGAGCAATCTGATATTGATGAATTAACAGAAGAAAATGAAGAAGAAGTTAACTGGATAAAACGAAATATTGGTTTCTTTATTGAACCGAAGAGCCTATTTTCTAATTGGATAAAAATAGGTAATGATTTTTCAGTTGATAATGTAATGACTGCTCTTTCTGCTTTTTCGAGAAATATCAATCCTACACATAAAAATGTTTTCTCAGGTATTTTTAAGACCCTTGAACAAGGTATTTCGAAACTTGGAGATACATCAATCAGTCGTACAAAAGCGATTAAAAATCTTATCGAAATCATCAATGATGTTCCAACAAGCAATCAACGTGACTATGACGTATTAGGTTATATTTATGAATACTTAATAAGCCAATTTGCTTCTAGCGCAGGAAAAAAAGCAGGTGAATTTTATACCCCTCATGAAGTTTCTGTTATAATGGCTGAATTGATTGCTGACCATTTAAAAGAAAAAGAAACCATCAATATATATGACCCTACAAGTGGTTCAGGTTCGTTGCTTATTAATATAGGTCAATCAGTTGGAAAGCATGTCGAAGACACAAATAAAATTAAGTATTATGCACAAGAGCTAATTGAAAGTACATATAATTTAACTCGTATGAATTTAGTAATGCGTGGTATTTTACCTGATAATATTGTTACACGAAATGGTGATACCCTTGAGGAAGATTGGCCGTGGTTTGATGAGAACGATAAAGTTTCAACATATAATCCTTTATTTGTTGATGCTGTTGTCTCAAATCCACCTTATAGCCAAAAGTGGGATCCTGTAAATAAAGAATCAGAACCAAGGTATGCTGAATATGGATTAGCACCTAAAAGTAAGGCTGATTATGCTTTTCTTCTACATGATTTATATCATTTAAAACAAGATGGTATTATGACAATTGTTTTACCTCATGGTGTATTATTCCGTAGTGGCGAAGAAGGTACTATTCGTAAAAATTTAATAGATAAGAATAAGATTGATGCAATTATAGGACTACCGCCAAATATTTTCTTTGGTACTGGGATTCCAACGATTATCTTAGTTCTTAAAAAACAAAGAAATAATACTGATGTTTTATTCATTGATGCTTCAAAAGGCTATAAAAAGGTCGGTAATAAAAATGTTTTGCAAGCCTCTGATATTAAGAAAATTGTTGATACTGTAATTCAACGTAAGGAAGTTGAAAATTTTTCTCATTTAGCAACTTTGCAGGAAATAAAAAATAAAGAATACAACTTAAACATTCCTCGATATGTTGATTCAAATGAAGAAATTGAGAAATGGGATGTCTACGCCACAATGTTTGGTGGAATACCCAAAAATGAGTTAGAAGATTATAAAAAAGTTTGGGAGGCATTCCCCGAGCTTTATAATGATTTATTTGAAGCGATTAATTGTGATTATGTAAAGCTAAAATCTGAAAATGTTGGTTCCCTTCTTGATTCAAATGATGATATCAATAACTTTAAGGCTGAATACGAAAATGCTTTTAGAGATTTTGATTCTTATCTTAATGATCAGTTAATCGAAAATTTAGCTGAAGTAAAGCTTAATAATAAAGAAGAAACTTTAGCGATAAATATCTTTTCTAGATTGAGTAGTATTAAACTTATTGATAAATATGATGCTTATCAAATTCTAGATGACGCTTGGAAAGATATCTCAGGGGATATTGAGATATTGCAAAAAGAATCTTTTGACTCTGTTCGAATAGTTGACCCTAATATGATTACCAAGAAGGTTAATGGAAAAGAAACTATTGTTCAGGATGGATGGTTGGGACGAATTATTCCATTTGAGCTTGTTCAATCGACTTTACTTAAAGCTGAGAAAGCACAGTTAATTAAATTAGAGAATCGCCTTATAGAAGTTCAAGGTTTGCTTGAAGGAATAATTGGTACTCTTTCAGAAGCGGAGGGTGAGTTCGATGTTTTGAACGACTCTAACGATAAATTTGTTTTAAAAGATGTTAATAGTGAGTTAAATGAATATTACAAAGATATTGAGACACCAGAATTAATTGCATTGAGAGAGTATCTTGATCTTTTAGATTCTAAAGGAAGTAAGAAAGAGAAAGTTGAATTTATTTCAAATCATCCTGAAGTTAATTGGGGTGCAATACCTATTAACGCTAGTGGAACATATAACAAAAAAGATGTGGTAAGTTATATTTCATCAATTCAAGTCAACTATAAATTTCCTGAAGGATCTTTTGCTTCAACACTTTCTTCAGTAGTATCGTTACTTGAAGAAGAAAAAGGTCTTAAAAAAGAGATCAAAGAAGGCGAAGCTGCACTTCATGAGCTAACGAAAATTACAATTGAAAACCTTACTAATGAACAAGCAAAAGAACTTCTTAAATATAAATGGATTGATCCATTAGTACAATCAATCAAAAAACTTCCTACTTACCTAGTTGAGGAATTAAATAAAAAACTGACTTCAATTCAGAAAAAGTATGATAAGACTTTCGTTGAAGTATCTCATGACATTGAAAGTTCTAAAAATGATTTAGGAACTCTTCTTGATGAATTGACAGGTAGTGAGTTTGATATGAAGGGTATTAGTGAATTTAAATTGTTGCTTAATGGTGATAAACATGATAAATAAAAAACCTGAAATTCGCTTTGATGGATTTACCGATGATTGGGATAAGGCTAGGTTAAATGAAGTGGCTGAAATTATTGGCGGTGGTACTCCAAGTACGAATGTCAAAGAGTATTGGGATGGTGAAATTAATTGGTATTCACCCGTAGAAATTGGAGAAGAAATATATGCTTATGAAAGTCGAAAAAAAATTACTGAACTTGGATTAAAAAAGAGTTCTGCCAAAGTACTACCTGCAAATAAAACTATATTGTTTACTTCTCGTGCTGGAATAGGAGATATGGCTATTCTAAAGAAAGATGGAGCTACTAATCAGGGATTTCAATCTTTAGTTATTAACGACAATTTCGACGTTTATTTTATTTATTCTATGGGAGGTAAAATAAAAGAGTTTGCATTAAATAATGCATCTGGATCAACGTTCTTAGAAATTTCGGGGAAAAGTTTAGGGAAGATGGAATTATATGTACCCTCCTTAAAAGAACAAAGTATGATTGGACATTTTTACACTCAATTAGATGAAACTATCGTTCTTCATCAGAGTGAATTAAAAAAATATGTTAATTTTAAAAAAGCTATGCTTCAGAAAATGTTTCCTCAAAGAGGAAAAAGTGTACCGGAAATTCGTTTTAAAGGATTTAATTATGGTTGGAACCAACATAAATTAGGAGATAAGGTAGATTTTTATTCTGGACTAACTTATTCTCCAGATAGCATTGTGGATGAAGGAACTTTGGTACTTAGATCTTCAAATGTTAAAGATGGGGAATTAATAACGGCAGATAATGTATATGTAAATCCAGAAGTTGTAAATTCTCAAAATGTCGAGATTGGTGATGTAATTGTTGTAGTACGAAATGGCTCTAGAAATTTAATTGGTAAACACGCTTGTGTTAAGAAAAAAATGGATAATACAGTCATCGGAGCTTTTATGACAGGAGTTCGTTCTGAAGTTCCTTCTTTTTTCAATGCCTTGTTAGATACTAGTCAATTCACTATTGAAATTAACAAGAATCTAGGAGCTACAATAAATCAGATTACAACTGGTGAATTTAAGAAAATGGAATTTTCCTTTCCATCAATAGAAGAACAAAAAAAGATCGGTAATTTTTTCGAGAAAATAGATAAAAATATTGCTCTTCATAAAGAACAGTTGAGTAAACTACAACAAATTAAAAAATCAATGCTTAAGAAAATGTTCATTTAAAGGTTGAGGAGGTGAAAATTCATGGTATTCAAAAGTGAAAAGTTATTTGAAGAAGCTTTAGTTAGTTTGCTTATTAGCCAAAAAGGTTGGGACGGAATTATTGATAATCCAACAGAGGAGGATTTACTTCAAAATTGGGCAAACATTTTATTTGAGAATAATAAAGAACAAGATAGATTAAATAATGTGCCTCTTAATAAAGGTGAAATGAATCAAATAATCGAACAAATTAATGCATTAAAAACACCTTTGAAGAAAAATATTTTTATCAATGGAAAATCTGTGACTATAAAACGAGAAAATAGTGAGGATCAACTTCACTTTGGAAAAGAAGTTAGTTTAAAGATTTACGATAGAAAAGAAATAGCAGCTGGAAGTAGTTTTTATCAAATAGCAAGACAACCCCGTTTTTCAAAAAAATCGTCTTTGTTAAGTGATAGAAGAGGAGATGTTATGCTACTGATTAACGGTATGCCAGTTATTCATGTTGAACTAAAGCGTTCTGGTGTACCAGTTAGTAAAGCGATAAATCAAATCGAGAAATATTCATATGAAAATGTATTTTCGGGAATTTTTTCATTAATTCAGGTATTTGTAGCAATGAACCCAGATGAAACATTGTATTTTGCTAATCCTGGTGAAGAAGGGAAATTCACTCCTGATTATTACTTTCATTGGGCAGATTTTGATAATGAACCAATTAATAATTGGAAGGATATAGCGGATACTTTACTGTCGATTCCAATGGCACATCGGTTAATCGGTTATTACACAGTACCAGATTCAACAGATAATGTTCTCAAGGTAATGAGGAGCTATCAATATTATGCAGCTAACGAGATTTCAGATAGAGTTGCCCAAATGAATTGGCGTGGAAAAGATGCACGTGGGGGATATGTCTGGCATACAACTGGGTCTGGTAAAACATTGACAAGTTTCAAGTCTGCACAACTAATTGCTTCTTCAGGTGATGCTGATAAAGTCGTATTTTTGATGGATAGAATTGAGCTAGGTACTCAATCTTTAGGTGAATTTAAAGGTTTTGCCGATAATGAAGATGATATTGAAGGTACTGAGTCTACTAGCGTATTGATTACTAAGTTAAAGAGTGATTTATCATCAGATACCTTGATCGTTACATCAATCCAAAAGATGTCCAATATAAAAGAAGATGGAACCAAACAGTCTGATATTGAAGCGGTTCAATCGAAACGAATCGTATTCATTGTAGACGAAGCTCACCGTTCAACTTTCGGAGAAATGTTAATTACAATTAAAAAAACTTTTCCAGATGCCATATTCTTCGGTTTCACTGGTACACCAATTCACGTAGAAAATGAAATTAAATCAAGCACTACTGCAATGGTATTTGGTAATGAACTGCACCGTTATAGTATTTCAGATGGGATTCGTGATGAAAATGTTTTAGCGTTTGATTTATATAAAGTTCCAACTTTCAATGATAATGATATTAGAAAGCAAGTAGCACTATTAAAAGCTAAGGCAAAAGATGAGCATGAAGTGATGACTGATCCTAAAAAGTCAGAAGTTTACTATAAGTTTATGGATAATAAACAAGTTCCAATGGCAGGATATCTCAATCCTTCGAATAACAAATATGTTAAGGGAATAGAGGATTATATACCAAATTCTCAGTTTGAAGCCTATCATCGACAAACAGTAGTTGAAGATATTCTAAATAACTGGATAACATTAAGTAGAAACAGTAAATTCCATGCAATCTTAGCAACAAGTAGTATTCGTGAAGCGATAGAATATTACAGGTTGCTTAAGGAAAATCAAATTGGATTGAAAGTAACTGCTTTATTTGATAATAATTTTGACAATGCTGAAGATGTTATTTTTAAAGAAGATGGGTTGATTGAAATTCTTACAGATTACAACAATCAATTCAATCAAGAATTTACAATTCCGAAGCATTCAAAGTTCAGAAAAGATGTAGCACTACGGTTAGCACATAAAACGCCATATAGAAATCTTAAAAAAGAAAAACAATTAGATATCGTGATAGTAGTAAATCAACTTCTTACAGGTTTTGATTCGAAGTGGATTAACACACTTTATCTTGACAAGGTTATGGAGTATGCAAATGTTATCCAAGCCTTTTCTCGTACTAATCGTTTATTTGGTAAAGAAAAACCATTCGGAATAATTCGTTATTATCGATTAGTTAATACGATGGAACGTAACATACAAGACGCTGTTAAGGTGTATTCTGGTGATAAAGAACTTGGATTATTTGTTGATAAGCTAGGTAGGAATCTAACAAAATTAAATCAATTATTTGATGACATCTCAGCAGTATTCACAGAAGCGGGAATTGACAACTTTGAGCAACTTCCTGATGATGATACCTCTAAAGGGAAGTTTGCTAATTTATTTAGAACTTTCAATGACCATTTAGAGGCAGCCCAAATTCAAGGGTTTAGCTGGGAAAAGTTGAACTATGACTGTGTCATCGAAAAGGATGAGGCCGAAAAAACAATTGAAGTTAAATGTGATGAACAAACCTACAACATCCTTCTACTTCGTTACAAAGAGTTATTGAGCGGTGGTGGTGGAAGAATTGTTGATGATGTTCCATTTGAAGTAGACTATACTATTATTGAAAAAGATACTGTCCGAATAGATCATGAGTATTTGGATTCTCGTTTTGACAAATTCCTAAAGCTAACAAGTATTAAAGCAAGTAAGCAAGAGATTGAAAAAGCGCTAAATGATTTACATAAATACTTTGCAACGTTAACTGAGGAACAACAAAAATACGCTAATATGGTTATTCATGATTTCCAAAACGGAGATTTGTTAGCAGACTCTAATAAGACATTTATAGATTATATAAATGAATACCAAGCAAATACAGAAAATGATCGCATACACTATCTAGCTATTGCATTTGGTCTAGATGAAACAGCATTACGAAAACTCATGAATCTCAAAGTTACTGAACATAACCTAAATGAGTATGGTCGTTTTGCTAACTTGTTGTCATCCGTTGATAAAAAGAAGGCAAGAGAGTGGTTGGAAAAAAAACATGGAACTAGGTTAAAAGCATTTGAAGCTATTCAGCAGACAGATGCTTTAATTCGCAAATTCGTTCTTGAAGGAGGATTTGATATTGATTGATATTTATTAAAATAAAACCAACAGATAACTCCAAAAAATATGGTCGTATTTTTCAATTTCAAGCTGATAATTAAACACAAGTGAAAAGAACTCACAGTTTGTTTCTAATGAGTTCTCTTCAAATCATCTTATTAGATGCGAAAATTCTGTGCCAACTTCGTGCCAAGTCCGTGCCAAGTTCAAATTATAAACCATTTTAGACCATTTGAAGAATGGCTTTATATCAAAGGTTTGAGAGGATTTATTGTTAATCATTACGTCCCATTTCGAGCAAACTTAATCAAGTTCGAAATGGAAGGTTCTATCGGTTAATAGATAAAAGGCCGCTTCTTCCCCTGTGGAGGAGCGGTTTTTTTATTTTCTTGAGGTGGAGACGGTTTTGTTTGCTTGAGTGAAGTAATGCAGGCATTATTAGGCGGAAAATTAACAATATGGTGAGTGAACAATAGTGCCGTTAACTGGAGATAAATCCACTCAAATAATTAAACGGACTGAGAGGCGCTTATTTAGCAAAAAATCACCACTTTTAGAGTTAAGCGGACTGAGAGGCCCTTATATTGCTGATTCGGCCTAAAATTTCTATGATTGATAGTAAATAAGCGCCGCTGAGTCCTCTAAAATAATGAAATAGGGCAAAAAACATGAAATAAAGGCCTCAGAGTCCGCAAAAAAACTGCGAAAGAAATTGTTTGAAGAGAGTTCAAGTTACATTTATACTAAACGTAGTCAGTCTGCATAGAGGTCACTTCTAAACTTAAATTGGGAGTGGTTACAATGGCAAGGTTTCAGGAAGAATATGATAAGTGGTTAAAAATTCAAATTGCTGAAGAAATTAATCCCCGAAGGCGTGAGCTTCTTGAAAAAGGACTTGGGCATGGGACAGTTGAGTTTCTTCGATTAGTTTGGTTCCCTGTAATAGGAAATTTTGATGATTTGTACCCAGAATGGGAAGTCCAAGACTTTAATAATGGCTATCGTTATCTTGACCTGGCTTATAAACGCGGAGATGCGAGAGGCTGTATTGAAATCCAAGGATATGGTCCACATGCAAGAGATCTTGATGTGAGGAGATTTAAAGACTTGTGCTGGCGACATTCGTTGCTCTCGCTTGATGGTTGGACCATATTACCGATAGCTTACTTATCGATTAAAGAAGAAACCAAACAATGTCAGCAACTTGTCCTAGCTTTTATTGGAAAGTTTATTTCTATGGAAACCCAACCGCAGTTATCATGGCTAGAAGCAGAAGTTGTAAGGTATGCAAGGCGGCTAGTAAGACCGATAACACCCCTTGAAATTACGAACCACTTAAAGGTAGGCGATCGCCAAGCTCGGCGTATTTTACATCGACTCGTGGATCTCGAAGTATTATTTATAGCTAGCGGAAACAAACGCGCTCGATCCTATCAACTTAAAGGAACGTCGGAATTTTAAGATGAAATAATGTTAAATAAGTAAACTGTAGCCACTTTAAAACTAACCTAACGATTTTCCACCACAATTTCCACTATCAGCCTATTAATTCAACAGCAGCACCTCATTCTACAGTACCCCTATTTTGCACAGCAGCATCCCAAAGCAAGAGCACATCCAAAAGCAGCAGCATCCTTTTTTTATAGCAGCACCACAATTCACCTCACCAATCTCTTAAAACTTCACCCCCATAATAGTTATCGTTCACCTCCATTTCTTACGTTCCTATCAATGAGCTAAAGCCCTAACTATTGTTAACATCAGAAAAACAGTAGTATGATATACATATCCATCATTTTGACAAAGAGGGATTGCGATGATTTACATAGGTTTAACAGGATGGGGCGATCACGATGATCTATATGAAGGAACGAGGCTTCAGGATAAGCTGCGAACGTACAGCAGTCATTTTCCTGTCGTTGAAGTCGATTCCTCATTTTATGCGATACAACCTGTTCGTAATTATGAAAAATGGATACGTGAAACCCCAGCTTCCTTTCAATTTGTTGTAAAAGCTTATCAAGGAATGACGGGGCATCAGCGGGGAGAAATTCCGTTTCAGTCGAAAGAGGAGATGTTCGAAGCGTTTCGCGATTCGGTCCATCCGTTAGTTCGGGAAAAACGGTTAGCGATGGTCTTGTGTCAGTTTCCTCCTTGGTTTGATTGCCGAAAAGAAAATGTCCAATATATCCGCTATGTTAAGGCACAGCTTCAAGGTCTTCCAGTTGCACTAGAATTTCGCCATCAATCTTGGTTTACTCCAGATATGAAGGAGAAAACAATATCATTTATGAAGGCGGAACAATGGATCCACAGCATTTGTGATATGGATTAGTATATTTAGGAGAAAAAATATATATTCTAATTTTGAAGTATTAAACATTGATATATAGAGGATTGTTAGGGGACTATTTCACACAATGGTCTTTTTTTTTGTGTTGAATTATTAAGTGTAATAGATTAATATATTTTGTATAGAATATGTGTTCTTATACATTATTGGGGGATGTAGTCCCGAAGCGGGTAGCGGTTAGGAGGGGTATAGTGGGCTTTAATTTTGTAGTAAAACAAATGAAAATAAAGGAAATAAGACAAGGAACATTAGTTGAAGAGGATAAGATATTTCTATGTATAGAGGATAAGAAAACAGGAATGCTTTTACCACATCCAATTTCAAATTTTATAAAGGGTACATTTGAAAGAAAATCACTATCTATTAAATCACAGAAGAACTATGCTGACGAGTTAAAACAGTTTTTGAATTACATTGTAGATAGCATAGATGACGAAGAGGAAACATTTATAGGTCTAAAGAGTAACGGCATAAAAGATTTACGGTTAATACATGGTGCAAGTTATATAACACATCTAACACAAAGAGTAAGAGCAGGAGAGATTGTAGCTCAGAAGGTTAGTGATGCAGACCGTATCCTTACTAAATTTTATTTTTGGCTAAGTGAACAAACACTAATAAATGAGAAAATCCAGTACAGAGAGGAAGTCAGAAGCGTAAAAGGGAAAAAAGAAACTTTTATTCTTAGTCCTTTTGATAATTTTGAACTTGGTACAGAATATCCAAATAGAAGAGAGAACGGAGTACAAGAAAATAGATTAAAAGATTTTGGTGAAGGAAGATTAGATCTTGTAAATCGTTTTCTAAGAGTGGCAGAGATAGAAGCTCCTGATATTGCATTGGGAATAGCATTGCAATGTTATGGAGGATTAAGGAAAGGAGAGGTTGTAAATCTGTTACGTAGTAGTTTGAAAGAACCTAAGAAGAATGGCACTGGTGAATTTACAGTCAACATACAGGACAATTGGAAGACATTGTTTGAACATAAAAAAGTAACAGTAGGGGAGCAAGTAAAGAACCCAAGACTGCAAGTAGTTTTTAAAGTTCCGATTGTTTTAGAGCTATTAGAACGGCACAAGAAACGTTTGAAGCTATTAGAGGAAAAAGGAAAATTGAAGAATGAACGTGCCTTATTTTGCTCAATTCATACAGGACAGCCGATTTCGGGTATGGCATATTGGGAAAGATTCACTAAGGTAAAAAATAAATTTTTGGAAAACCTTCTTGAATTTGATGAAGAATCTTATAGAAGATTAACTTCAAAATCTTGGTCTACTCATATTGGGAGAGGTATTTTCACAAATACTCTTGTGTTTTTATTAGGATGGTCTGCGGAAGAGGTCAGAATCATGAGGGGAGATAGAAATATCCAATCCGCTAAGGATTATATAGAAGAACATAATGTCAAGGTTAAAACGGAAGAGGCAATTGAAAAAATAGCCAAGGCAACGATTATTTCGGAAAGGAAATTTACAAAAATTGAGGATTTAAGGGGAGTATAAATGGAAGGATATGAAACTTTTTTTGCTTTGTATAAAAAGTATAATTTAGAAGAATACGGAATTAGGCGTGATTACAAAAAAATTCGGAAGTTAATAGAAAACAAAGAAATAGATGGAAAGATAGTAAACGGTAAAATTTATGTTTCTGTACAATCTCTTGAACTCTATATGGGGAAAATTGATACGATTAGAAATGAATATATGCCTATTGAAGAGTTTGTTTTTAATCTAACAGGAAAAACTAACTACATCTCCATCCCTGTTATTAGGGAATTCGCTGAAAAAACGTGTATAGAGTTTTTGGTTTTGGATATTCCTATCACACGAACTGATCGGTATTTTATAAAAAAAAGCAGTTATTATCAATTTTTAAACGACTATATTTCATTAACCGATGCGTTTGAAAAATATAAATCAACTCCTGATGTAAGGGCTTTTAGAGGGTATTTAGTTAATCAAGGAATAGAAATCGTAATCTTTCAAAAGTTCTACGATTTCCAGTATGTAAAGAAAGAGGATCTGGAATCAATTCAGGATAAAATAAACGTAAAAGAGGTCATGGTTGAATTAGGAGTATTAAAACATAATTTTTACGAAATCATGAAACTCTATAACATAAAAATTTTTAGAGGAACGAGAAATGACGGATATAACCAAACTTTTATGAGTAAGAAAGACTTTCAATTTTTAAAAGACTTACAGTTAAAAACTCTTAAAGATTTGAAAGAGAATACTTACACATACGAAGAACTTGTTCAGCTCTATAATGAAATTGGAGCAGTATCTCCATATGAAAAGGTCTTGAAAGATTTCGCCGTTCCAGATGGTATTCCTTTAATTGTTAGAACCGAGAAATATAGAGCTAAGATGACGCTGTATTACAAAAATGGCGTTGATAAATATATTGAAAATCTAAAAAAAGAAAAAGAAATATCGAGGATCTGTTCCTTTACTACCACTGACTATTACCAACTTCTATTACAAATTATTGAAATTGATAATGTTGATTTCTCTGAAAATGCTCGAATTACAAAAAGTCTTTGGTTTCAGTTTGCCAAATGGAGATTAAGAAATATGAGTGGGAATGATGAAACTTGCAAATCAAGAGTAATCGGATTTAGACAGTCTACAAGGCTTCTTTCCGATTTAACATCCTCAAAAGAAATACATGAGTTTTCCGAGAAGGAACTGAATTTAAGTATTTTCAACAAAAATGTACAAATGACTTATCAAAAAGAAATATATTCTTTCTTGCATAATATGAGTCAAACTGTTGAGCAAAAATCGGGTAAAAGGCTTTTTAATCTCTCCAAACTAAACTTCAAAAACATCAAGGGGGACACCTTAACTAAAAAACAAAAAGACATATATTCTGTTGAAGAATATTTAGGTTTATACCGCTACGTAAAAGATTATGAGTTACATAAACTAAATGCAGTAGATAGCGTTAAAAAGGCTTTACGAAATAGGAATTTGTCAAAGAATAAAGAGTACAAAAAGTATGAATCAATGTGGCTGTATGTTCTTTTGCACTTATGTAATGGTTGGAGAAATAGCACTGTTTTAGAATTTCCAAGGTTTCCTTCTGAGTTATTTGATAATCTGAATTTGAATTCTATTGAGTCACTTGACGACCTAAAATTGACCTATACAGAAGCGGAGAAAATTGTTAAGAATTATCAGCTTCAATGGTTTGAACATAATAAAAATAAAGAAAAGGCAACATTCTACTGTTCAAGTGAATTAACTATACCTATGGCTTACGCAATTCTTATATGTGAATTCAGATGCAGGAATCTTCATCTACATGGTGAGCCAAACTTAATTCACTTCTACAATTCAAGGAATCAAGTTAGCAGTACAATCCATGATTCTTTTTTTAGTAAATATCGTGAGGGTTTCAAATTTCAATCAAGAAAAATGAATTCTACCGTTTTAGTTTATACAAGTTCAGTAATTGAATCTACCTTTGGTGATCCGATAGAGATAGCACAGCATTTAAGAGGACATACAACAGCGGAAACTACAAATGTTTATTATCAAATTCCACAAGAACATTTAGATTTTATTACAGAACAACTCTTTGACACAGGATATTTTGGTTTCATTTATAACAAAATAAATACCCTGTTAATAGGGGAGAGTCCAAAAACCAGAGTGGAACAAACGAAGCAGTCGATAGAAATAAAAGAGTTACTCGGCGACGTTGTAAAATTGGAAGACATGACTTCTTACTTAAATCAGATATCGCAAGAACAACATGATTTAGGAGTTTATTTAGAAAAGCTCCCAAAAGATGAATTGAAGAAAAAATTGAATTTAATCAACTTAGGGCTATCCCCTGCAAGGGAAGAATCGTATCAGTGTTTTTTTGCCGATTGCATTGCCAAAGAGATTGAATGTAATAAGTGTCCATTTTCTATTCCTAATTTTTATTCCTTGACTACTATATGCAAAAGAATAAAAAGGATACTCTACCGCTATCAAACTATGATTAATGACTCTGATGTTCCTATTGGGGAGAAAACAAAGCTCTTTAATTTATTGCTCAAGGACTATAATAGGCTTTATGAAGCTAAACAGAGATTTGGGGTAGAAATCATTGAGTTATTTATTGATCATGACATGAATCAATTTATGGAACAGTTCCACTTACTTCCAGAACCAGAAATACAATATTTAGATTGAAGAAGGGATTTACATGGGAACAGTCAATATAATGGATGAATTAATTAACAAAGTCCAAGAATATAACGAAAAAAGTTTTGACCTAAAAGATTCAATTGAAGAATCAAAAGCTATACTCGAAAACGAAATGTATAGAAATGATTTAAGCGATTGTCAATTTGAACAAGAAAAATGGTTTCTGGAAAATGTACTGGAAGCAAAAAAGTTATCAATTGATTTTAATAGAATAAGGGAAGTTATTCAATTTAATCAAGAAATGAATACGGAACAATTTATTGATATAGTAAAATGTTGGACAGCTTCATTAATTGATGAAGGATATAGTGCATTAGTTGTTGAAGTGATGATAAATAGCGGACTAAGGCAGTTTATGACCTTAACTAAGGGACTTACATCAATTAATGAGGAAGAATTCGTAGATGAATTTAATAACTTCTCTGAGAGAAGGAAAAGAACTATATGTACCAGTGCGTTAAATTTTTTAGATTACTATAGCGGTTACTCCTCAGCAAATGACGAATTTGTCTCTTTGTTATATTCTGTAAAGCCATCTTGGGAAGAGCATAGAAGACTACTGCCACCGTCTAAAGACATTTTGATTTTTTCAAAGGTGCTACAAGATTATTTTTCTAAGGAACTTTCGGAGCAAGAGTATTTGAGGTGGTTTCCTGTTTGGTTATGGTGGAACTTGACCTCTCTGATACCAATGAGACCTTCTGAGTATTGTACTATTGAACGAAACTGTCTTATTCCAAAGGATGGTGGGTTTTATATTAAATTGCCAAGACATAAGCAGAAGCAAAATAAAAGGAAAATACAGATCTTGGATACAATTAAGATTCCAGAACATTTGTATAGAAAGATAGAAGAATACCGAGAAAGAAGTGATCGTTATGGAAAAACGGATACCCTGATTTCATATCGCTCTATTCCTTCGATTGTTCATGAGAAATTGTCGTCAAAAAATATATACGTTAATCAAAGGATAAATCCTAACAAATTTACAATCAATATTTTTAGGTTCCTCTTGAATTCATTTTATGAATATATAGTATTTGGAGAATACAAAGTCTCTTTCTCGGATAAAGAGGATTCTGACAATGACAGATTATCAATTACGAGGAAGCTCAGATCAGGAGATACCAGACACCTTGCGTTCATCAATTTGCATAGACAGGGCTATCATGCCACAGAAATAGCTCGACTTGGAGGACACGTTTCTATATATACACAAGGGCATTATTTCAACCATGTTCAAAAATCTGTTGATCTTGAAATTTTAGATTTAATCCAAAGTTTTGATCTTGATAGATACAGTGAAAAAATTTCTGAAAAGGAATCAAAGCAAGAGCATTCAATCAGTATATCGTTTATTGAACAGTTTATTTTAAGACCACCAAAGACTGATTTTAGAAGGAAAATGAAAGATGGATACTGTACTTTTGAAGAACAGAAATGCCCTGTAGAGGACTGTTGGGAGTGTACTGAATGGTGGAGAATTTCGGAAGAGGAATTTTCGGAAAAACAACATATTCTGGCACAGAAACTTAATGATAGTAAATCTGATATTGAAGCCGTTATAGAAAACCTTCAAAATTTATACAAAGGGATCTATAAATTTGGTAAAGATGATTTTTTCTCGTCTGACAACTCAGCGATTCGAAAAGAGTTAATTAACAAATCGAAGCGTATAGACAACGCAATTAGGAAATACGTAAGTCTTATCAAAGTAAAAGAAAGGATTGTCGGAAGTGGAGACAAGAGGTAGGAAGCGTAAAGAATACCCAAAAGAAGAAATTGAAGAAATTGTTTATTGTTTTACTCAAGAAGAAAAACTCACTGGTTGGATTAAGTATTCAGAAGTGTATCGGTTCTCTAAAAAGCTCTACGAGAAAGGGGAAATTTCGTATAAATTAAGTGAGGATTTTTGGCGTAGAGAAGACCGTCAAGGTAGAAAAGCTATTGATAGGGCAAATAAGGCTTATGAAACTACTATAACTAATAATAAGACTACTGTAACAGATACCTTTGTAGATACAGAAGAATGCGTTAATAAGTATTTTACAGGAAAACCGTCTGATAAAAAACGATTGACACAGGCGTTAAAACTAAACGAAAAGAAAGCAAAAGATTCGAACAAGCATTTATCTAAAATCGAAGATTTAAAACAGGAAATTGCAAATCAAAAGGATAAGATCAAAGAGTTAGAAGCACTAATTGAACAACAGGAAAACGTTTTGTTTTCGTGGTTTAATGCAAGTCACAAATCGGATGTCCCTTTAATCAATCTAATAACTACAGGGAAGTCAAGACATCCAATAGTAGACTATTTTTTTGAAACGGCATTCTCTTCACCAGAAAAGGGGTATGAAAAATTTGGAGAGCTTATTAATAATTATAGGGAGATCGAGGATAAAACGAAGGGTTCAAACAAAAATGTAGTAACCCCGATTAAGAAAAATAGATTTCAACAGATAACAGAACAATATGATTAATAATAGTTCTTTTACTGTTCCGAACTGGAAAACCAATGTAACTGCATAATTCGCTCTCACCCTTTGTAATATAATCGTAATAATTGTAATATTTATTGAGTGAAGTAAAAAAATCAAATCGTCTATAACGCTCATAAAAGCTGAATATTCATTTTTAAAGTGAAGTGGTATATTCCTATTAGAATAGGTAATCGAAACAAAATAGAAGCATTTAAAGCGTTCGTCTGGGCTTTTGAGTATTGGTAATTAGGTTGATTCATAATCTTAAATAATATGATTTTAATGTTCTCTTAACAATAATTTATGTAATATTTAGTATAATTAAATAGAACATAAATTATTGTAAAGAAGGGGTAAAATTGAGAGAAACTATTTATGATTATGAAGAATTATTGAATATGTTAGATTCTTTATTGAGAGAGCCAACACAGTTTTGGGATAATTTTTATTCTGATCGTGCAAAAGGGGTTCCTTTTTTTGAAAATATTCCAGATGAAAATTTGGTAAGTTACTTTAATAATGGAGTTTTTACAAAAGGTAAAGTTCTTGAATTAGGTTGTGGTGCAGGTCGAAATGCTATTTATTTTGCAGAAAATGGTTGTAGTGTAGATGCAGTAGATTTATCGAAGGAGTCACTTAAATGGGCAGAAGAACGTGCAAATGAAAAGAATGTAAGTGTAAACTTCATCAATGAAAATATCTTTGAATTAGACTTTGAAGAAAACAGCTATGATATTGTTTATGATTCGGGTTGTTTTCACCATATAGCACCGCACCGAAGAATGAGTTACATAAATTTAGTCAAAAGAGCTTTAAAACCTAATGGTCATTTCGCATTAATATGTTTCATTCAGGGTGGAGTGTTAGGTGGAGCAGAAATATCGGATTGGGAAGTATATAGATTGCGGAGTCTAAAAGGTGGGTTGGGTTATACTGACGAAAAATTAAGGACTATCTTTGAAGATTTGAGAGAGATTGAAATAAGAAAAATGAAAATTATAGAACAGCCAGATGTAGTTTTTGGTGTACCTGATTTTTTGACGGCTCTATTTCAAAAACCTTAATTACCACCATAATTGTTTTACAAATAAGTGCGAGTGCGATTCTTCATGAAAGAAGAGTCGCTTTTCTTATTTCGACTAACTGACATATAGTACAAAGTGAATTATACTCTTTAATAAGAAAACGATTTTAACGTAAGTAGGTGTAACTATGATAATTTATAATGAAGATGATATTGTAAAGGTAATTCAAGAAGATGAATGGATGATGAATTTATTAAGAAATGTAAAAACTCTAA
>NZ_JBYCKM010000018.1:0-30334 GCF_057473385.1 Alkalihalobacterium sp. TH-98
GGGGAAAGCGTGAATGAAACGGCGCGAATGGTGAGCAGTAGAGGAAAAAATTAGGAAAAGGCATGAACGAAACGGCGCGAAAGGTGAGCGGTAGAGGGAAAAATTAGGAGAAAGCGTGAACGAATCAGCCCGAATCGTGAGCAGTAGAGGGAAAAATTAGGAGAAAGCGTGAACGAATCAGCCCGAATGGTGAGCAGTAGAGGTAAAAATTAGGAGAAAGCGTGAATGAAACGGCGTGAATCGTGAGCGGTAGAGGGAAAAATTAGGAGAAAGCGTGAACGAATCAGCCCGAATCGTGAGCGGTAGAGGAAAAAATTAGGAGGAAGCGTAAATGAAACGGCGTGAATGGTGAGCGATAGAGGGAAAAATTAGGGGAAGGCATGAACTAATCAGTCCGAATGAAGTGCGCGGGAGGAAAACATTCAAATAGCTACAATCTGTCAAAAACACCAAACGAAAGTCATGCGTATATGACTATAAAATCAGGAGAATATTACTTGTACATGCAATTGTAGATACAAGTGAGGAGAATTGTAATGAATTTACTTCTAAAACAACAGCTGTTACTAACGGTAAGAGCATTGTATTTTTGTATGGAAAATCAGTGGGCAGAAATAGGGAAGGAATACGATATTTCACCAGCGCAACAGCATATCTTATTTCTCCTTTCTACAAATGAAAATAAGCTAACACCTTCAAAGATCGGAGAATTAGGCTGTTGGCATGCATCAACAGTTACAAGATTGCTTAAGCGTCTGGAGCAAAATGGATATATCCATGTGAGAACAAAAAAGAATAAAGCTCGATATAAGCTCGTGTCCATGACAGATAAAGGAAGGTGCGTTCTTGAAAAAATCTTTGAAACCGTTAAATCTATGGAGCAGTTTCCGTTTGATTTGCGACACTTATCTGAGGATGACGTGTTACAGTTTTTGGATTATGGTAAAAAAATACTAGATGTTCATAAAGGAGAAAGCTTCATGAGAGACGTGATTAGTAAACCAATGAAGGACCTAGATTATGCGTAACATACTTAACCCCCTATAAGCTCAGGAGGTGGAATTGTGTCAAAAGATAAAAGAGTTTTACTGTTTTTTTGGGTGGTTACATTTGTCCTCTTAGTTTTGAATGTACCAAAAATTAAAGTTAAACATGCAATCCTTGCTTTTCTCTATAAACAAATGGTGACTTGGTTGTTTGGTTTGCTCGTTGTTGAAAAAGGACTGATTAAATATCCTGTAAGATTTTTTAAGAAAGCAAATAAATCGAGTTTTTCATTTGAATATTTTATTTATCCTGCTTTATGTTCCATTTTTAATATGAATTATCCAGAAAACAAAAGTAGGCTTATGAAATTTTTTTATATAATGTTTCATTCGGGAGCAGTTACGTTCGTTGAATATTTAATTGAAAGGAAGACAAATCTTATTACCTATGTAAAGTGGAAATGGTACTGGAGTTTTATTACATTATCAATCACTTATTATTCCTCAAGGGTATTTTATCGTTGGTTTTTTAAAGATGAATTTTCCGGTAGTCATCCCAACTCCTTATCAGTTCCAATGAAGAAAGAAGTTTAAATAATTTTCAATTAGCGTGATAGAAGTAATAACAGGTGGAAAAATAATCTCAGATGAATAGCATATGAAGAAGGAGGAAAAGCAGTGGCAAAAAAGAAACGAGGCCAAAACGAAACAGAGATCACAAACAATGCAAGTGATGCTGAGTTTGGAATAGAGTATACAGAGAGTAAAAAAGTAAAGTCAAAAAAAGGCAAGAAAAATAAATAACCATAGTGGATGGATAACCAGAGAGCAAGGGGTTATCCATTTTTAAGTTAAATGTTAAATAGAAGTAAAGATTGTGGATTGTAGAAGGATTTTGATGATTAAATGTTAAATAAAGTAAAGCTTAAATTTATTTTTTCTAAAATCCTCTAGAGAAGGTGTAACGATTGATTATTTTTAGTGATATTTCGGTCGCATGGCTATTGTCTTTACCGTTACTAGTAATCTATTTTAAGTTTAGCAATTTAGCAGAAGAACACAAAAGGTCGAGACTAGCGTTTCCACTATGGTTCACTAATTTTTTGTTGCTGCAGCACTTACTTAATTATGGTGATTTGTTTTGGGTTGTTATGTTGTTTCAATTGATTTTCCTTTATCCGATTAGCATAGCTGTATTCCTTTATATGTCACGACTTAATAAAGACGAAACCGCTATTAATACTTTAATTATAGGTTTCAAAAGAAAACAAATTATTGTGGTTGCAGTCGTTTCTTTATTAAGCGTAATCTGTATTGGATGGGGCGTCAGTGACAGCAATCAAAAAGTCGCTCAGTTGCATCACCAAATCATGAATGAGATTGTTGAGAGTGACGAACCCTTGAGCTATCTAATTTACCATTCAATATCCCCTGAAACATTAATCGGAATATTACCATCCATTAAAAGCATGACCTATGGCGAAGTGACTGTTACCTCTTTGCCTTGGAAGAGCACAGTTCGAGTTAGTTATGAAAACGGTACTGAGGCTAGAGTGAGAACATTTACTTATGTTCGTTTCAATGAAGGGTGGAAATTAGATGGGATGTATAGTGAAGAAATTCGATCGATGAATTAGGTTACTACAATTAGTTAAGATGAAACCATCTTCTTGCTCATTCGTATGAGTAATAGAAGAGGAGTGGTTTTAGAAGTGCGGTTTATTAGATTACTATTTTCAAAATATAAGTTTTTGGTTTACACGGCATTTGGTAATGAAAGTTATATGCAGGTAGCTAGTCGTTTAAAAACAGCTGATATTCCGTTTCAAACGGAAATTGTAAGAAACCCTAATACGTATCAAACGATTGGTCACAATGACAAGGCTCAATACGATATTTATGTGAAAGAACAAGATAAACATAAAGCACAGGAAGTCATCCATAAACGTTTTGAGTAAAAGTATTTAAGTAATGTAAAAGGAAATGGGGAAGCAGCATGACTAATTGGTGGTACACACTTTATTTTTTGATTTTAGGAATTATCGCTTTTTTCACTGGAGAAATCATTACATTTCTTATGTTGGGTTTTATTTTATTAAGTTTAAACAATATTCATTTAACACTTAAGAAAATACATAAGAGTCTTACAACCCAAACATCTGAGGAAAAGTAGGGTGTATAGGGAAAGTGCACCCTTGAGTAAATCTGTAAATGCAAAAAACAGTCCACAAGTAACTGAAATTACCGGTTAAGTATAAACTACAACCGGGAGCCGCAGCGACTACATTCCAGCGCCTAAATAAATCTCAGGAGGCCCCGATGTGAAGCGAATTTTAATAGTCATTACCACCGTACTCGTACTTCTAATCAGTTTTATTGGATTAAGATTTGGAAGTGCGTTATTCCAAGAAGAACGTCCGTTACTAATGCTTTATACCGTAATGAAATTGGAATTCTCGGATCATGATTTTGAACTAATCAGTGATACTGGCACATCAAAAAGATATGTATCCAAGACAGGAGTATCATCAGAAGAGATCTTTCACGACTATATGAGAGAACGAGGCTGGCATTTTAAAGAACAAATGGGTTCTGGTTTTATTTTTGAAAAAGATGGAATGGTGAAGGTTGTAACCACGAGGATGTATACGAGACATTATTTCATCTGGTTGGTGCCAAACGAAATTTAAGAGGCAATACTCTAACAAAAAGAGCTTTCCCAATAGAGAAAGCCTCTAATAAAAGTATCTAACGCCTATCCCAAAAACGGCGGGTAGCGATGGCCGTAACGAAATCTTTACCGAAAGCAGGGTTGTTCGCAGCAAAGATGACTCCAGCCAGATGATAATCTTCTGAGGGTTGAATATAGGCTTGGCCTGTCGTTGCTACACCAATAGGTTTATAGCGACTATATGCACCATCAATAAACTCGCTGACATTACGATCGAATATGGCTTGATTATCCGTACGCCCGCCAACAACATATAGAGAATCATATAAAACATTATGAGTGCTGACAAAGATTTCGTCGATTTTTATTTTAGTGCCGTCTGTCCCTGTGACATAGCCGAGTTTTTCACTAATAAATTCAATAAATACCCCATGTTGCTGTAGTGTCTCAATAGCACTCCGTACTTCAGGTCCGTCAAATCCGTTTCCTATTAGAACTCCTACTTTTAAGGTGTTTGGGTAATGTGGTGTATTTGCTTGACTAACAGCTGGTGAGGAAGCTGTGACTGGTACATGCTCCCCAACTGGAGGGTTTGCTCCCACATTGTCAGCAATGGTTGTTGCCATATCCTTATCTACATTGACGAACATATCAACTACTTGCTGGCGAACAGACTCATTTTTTACTTTCGTGAGTTCAAAGCTAAATGCTTCAATGATGTGTTGTTTCTCAACAGTCGACATACTGTTCCAAAACAACCTGGCATGGGAGAAGAAATCTTTGAATGACTCACTGCTGGCTTTTACTTTATAACCTTCAACCCTGTCTGGATAGTCAAAATATCCACCTTCTTCTGGCGGTGTAGGACCCGGGGTATTACCGGCCAATGAATTGCGAATATAATTCACCTGATCGACATCAATTCGATGCCTACTAAAGCTATCGCGCTGGTTATTATGGAATGGACAAATCGATCGATTAATCGGTAAATCTGGGTAATTAGATCCTCCTAGGCGATGTTGTTGCGTAATTTTATAAGTGAACGTTCTTCCTTGTAAAATTGGATCATCCGTAAAGGTGATTCCTGGAAGAAGATTCGTGACATCAAAGGCTACTTGTTCCGTTTCAGCAAAGAAATTATCGACATTTTTATTTAATGTCATTTTCCCAACGATTTCTACAGGTATTAATTCTTCTGGCCATATCTTCGTAGGATCTAACACGTCAAAGTCAAACTGAAACTCATCCTCTTCATCAATCAGCTGCACACCTAGCTCATATTCAGGATAAGCCCCTTTTTCAATCGCATCCCATAAATCTCGTCTGTGGTAATCTGGATCTAACCCGCCAATCATTAGTGATTCTTCATTTAAGAAAGAATGAACTCCAAGTACAGGCTTCCAATGAAATCTTACAAAGGTTGCTTTCCCGTGTTCATTGACAAATCGGAAGGTATTGATAGCAAACCCTTCCATCATTCGGTAACTTCTTGGGACGGCTCGATCTGACATGGCCCACATGACAAAATGCGCTGATTCCGGATTATTGGCGACAAAATCCCAAAAGTTATCATGAGCAGCAGAGGCTGTCGGCATATCATTATGCGGTTCAGGTTTCAACGCGTGTTGTGAATCGACGAACTTAAAGGCATCGAAAAGTACAAATATAGGAAATTGGAGCCCTAATATATCATAATTTCCTTCTTCTGTATAAAATTTTACGGCAAAACCACGAACATCTCGGGCTGTATCCATTGATCCCTTCCCACCTTGAACGGTTGAAAAGCGAGCGAAAACAGGCGTCGTTGTCCCTGGTTCTTGGAGAAAGCCCGCAATCGTATATTTTTTCATCGACTTATATAACTGGAATTCCCCATGTGCCCCGTAGCCTCTTGCATGAACGACCCTTTCCGGAATTCGCTCAGTGTCAAAATGCATTTGTTTTTGAAAAAAGTGAAAGTCTTGCATAAGTACAGGACCACGATCTCCCGCTTTTAAGGTCGACTCGTTATTTGCGACCTTCAGTCCTTCATTTGTCGTCATTCTATTCCCCGTGTTTTGGATACGGTGTGCTTCTAACTGTTCTTGCTTGCTGTTTCCATCCACTTTCTTGTTGTCTCTTGATGACTGATCCATAAATTCACCTGCCCCGGAAATTTATTAACCGATCTATATGTATGATTTTTCTATGGGTTTAGACCGATTTATGAAATTCTTCAGTTTAGAGATAGAAATTTTTATTAGAAATCTGCTATACAGTGTTTTGTACTAGAAGATAGGTATTACAAGACATGAAAGGTGAAAAGCAAGGTTCAACCAAAAAAGTTCATTCATATACTTAAAATAGAAATTCTAGAAAAAAAGAAAGTGAAGTAATCTGTCAATCGGAGGGAGGGTGAGATTTGACAACGATAGGTCTGATTAGGCACGGGATAACGGAATGGAATGTACGAGGTCTCGTACAAGGGGTATCTGATATTCCTTTAAATGATGTGGGCAGGAAACAAGCTTTGGATGTTGCTAATCGATTATCGCAAGAAGAGCCGTGGGATATCCTTATTACAAGTGATTTATCTAGGGCGGTTGAAACGGGTAAAATTATTCAATCGAAACTCAACATACCAACAAGCCTGACAGATCCGCGTATTCGTGAACTCGATTGTGGACAAATCGAAGGAACAAACGAAGAAATACGTGTTGCGAAGTGGGGGGAAAACTGGCGGGAGCTTGATCTTGGAATTGAAAAGTTTGCAGATGTAGGGAGACGTGGAGTTTCCTTTATGGAACATGTAGTAAAGACCTATAATGGAAAACGGGTACTGATAGTCAGTCACGGTGCTATCTTAGGTATAACATTAAGAAAGTTGCTTCCCGAAAAGTTTCAAAAAACGATGATTGATAATACTTCTTTGACTATTCTAAAAAACACGGATAACACATGGGATTGTGAGCTGTATAACTGCACAAAACATTTGAAATCTGAGATATAGATAATTAGTAAAATAGTTGCACAAACTATTCTTACGGAGGTGAGGTACGTATGGAAGGTAAGCCGAATCATTATGACGGAAGTTTTCATAATAGTGAAAACTCTGCTGGAGAAGCGGGGATGGAGCCATTTAAGGTAACGGATGAAATGAGAGGGAGTATCAGTGGGAATCCTTACTCAAATAGGGATCAGGAATAATTGATGTTGAAAAGGTGGTCTTTCCCAAAAAGGCGCCTTTTTTGTTTCGGTAAAAGTCGGGGAGTGGGTTCTAAGAATAAGGAAGTTAACTAAATTGGACTTATTTTAGGTTCATGCACATAAATGTTCTCTTATTGCAAAACCTATACTGCAAAGACTATAGGGAAAGAAAGGATCAATGTATATGACTAAAGTATTATACATCACAGCGCACCCTCATGATGATACACAATCTTATAGTATGGCAGTTGGAAAGGCATTTATCGATACATACAAAGAAGTGAATTCAGATCATGAAATTGTTCATGTAGACCTTTACAATGAGGATATACCTCACATTGATGTCGATGTTTTCAGCGGATGGGGGAAACTTCGTTCAGGGCAAGGGTTTGAAGAATTGTCAGCCGAAGAAAAAGCGAAAGTAGGAAGACTATCAGAGTTATGTGAACAATTCATATCAGCAGATAAGTATATCTTCGTTACTCCGTTATGGAACTTCTCGTTCCCACCAGTTATGAAAGCCTATATGGATTCAGTCGCTGTTGCAGGTAAAACCTTTAAATATACGGAACAGGGCCCAGTTGGTCTATTAACAGATAAGAAAGCGTTGCATATCCAAGCGCGCGGCGGAGTTTACTCTGAAGGACCAGCAGCTGCAATGGAAATGGGTCACCGCTATTTAGACATTATGATGCAATTCTTTGGAGTTCCTTCATTTGAAGGGTTATTTGTCGAAGGGCATAATGCAATGCCCGATAAAGCCGAAGAAATTAAAGAAAATGCCATTGCAAGAGCAAAGGACTTTGCCCAAACGTTTTAATGCGAGAAGAGTCAACAATTGTGTAAGAAGTTCCAGTTAACAATAATTAATCACAGCAGAGGCAGAGGTGAAGAAGTTTAAGGTCTTCACCTCTTTTTGTGTTGATATTGCGGGATTAGTTCTAATTTGAAAATCCAATTAGCCACATATTTTAACAAACTTACAGATGATGTGGTTTAGGCTGGAACCAGATCCTAGTTTTAGGTTATTGTCATATACAACAAAACTTAAGAGGACTCCAAAGCCCTTATTAGTGTCGAAAACACGATTTTTATTAATTTAGTGGACTCAGAAGCTCTTATTCCATAAAAAAAGAGACAGTTACCCATGAAATCTTAAAAATAAGGGCCTCTCAGTCCGTGAGCTTTCAAAACTTGATGATTTTAGAGAAATAAGGGCCTGTGAGTCCTTTAAAGAGCTCACACACTAACTTCTAATGTATGACGCTTCTAATATTCGATGGGATGGATGCTTTTGGCAATTCTTCCGTTTAGCAAGGGCTAGTGTCCACTTACTAGATTCCATCATGTGTGATATCCGTCATAGTCTTTTATTCTCAAACATTAAAATTTTTTATAAAAATAGGTTTAACTTTTTTAGGGATGGGTAAATATCATTGTTATTTGGAATTTTATAGTTATATATTACTAGTTTTGGGGGAGATTACGTTGCAAGCGAGAAAGAATTTAATCATGATTTTATTTAGTGTATTTGTAGTTGTGATTTCGATTTTGGTTCACTTTTTACACCGTTCGATTGGATGGTTGGATACCTATCTGCTTTTATCACACGTTCATTCAGGTACACCGACGGAGTTGCACTTTTTATTAAATAGTTTATTCTTTTTGCCGTTTCTATTTTTAGGAGTTTCCGTTTTTCTTTTCTGGAAAAACCGCATACATACGTGGATACCACTCTTTGTAACGCTTACACTTACGTTTGGTAGTATTTCAATTATCGCGGGTGGCGATGGGTTAATTGAATACCACTTTTCGATTTTTATGGTTTTAGCGAGTCTTGCTTACTATGAAAGTATTCGCCTTGTTATTGTGAGTACCGCGATTTTTGCAGTGCAGCATTTGCTCGGATATTTTACTGTGCCAGAGTTGATCTGCGGTAGTGATAATTATCCTTTTTCATTACTTCTAATTCATGCTGTTTTTCTTATTTTTACGAGTGCTGTCATTATCATTCAAATTGTGGCAAGAAAACAATATGATCGTGTGGTAGCAAAAAATGAGGAAGAGCAACAAAGTATCATTGAAGGTCTTGTCCAGCATATTGCGAAAACT
Organism: Alkalihalobacterium sp. TH-98; assembly: GCF_057473385.1. Lineage (NCBI taxonomy): Bacteria > Bacillati > Bacillota > Bacilli > Caryophanales > Bacillaceae > Alkalihalobacterium > Alkalihalobacterium sp. TH-98. The sequence goes on from NZ_JBYCKM010000018.1 coordinate 8,956, forward strand.
TCTAATAAAGTACTTAAAAACGTTGAAACGTTAAAAGAAGGAGCGATAACTTCGACAGAAGCATCAACAGCCATTAGCGATTCGATGATCCAAATGGTCGCTGGTGCACAACGACAGCTAACCGAGGCAAAGCGAAGTAACATTGCATTAGAAGAAATGACGGTTGATGTGAAGAAAATTATGACACAGGCGAAGCGTTCGGTTCAGTCCTCAGAACGAACAGCTGAAGAAGCAAAAGACGGAAAGGAAAGTATGCGACAAACGGAGCAAACGATACAAGAAGTGGCTTCAGCTGTGGAAAGAATGGATGAAGTTGTAGTACGACTAAATGAACGTTCAAAAGATATTCAACAAACGCTATCGCTTATGACCGATATTGCGGAACAGACGAATTTATTAGCCTTAAATGCTGCCATCGAAGCAGCACGAGCAGGTGAGAATGGTAAAGGGTTTGCTGTTGTAGCAGATGAGGTAAGGAAGCTCGCGGACCAGTCGAGAAACTATGCGAAACGAATTAACCTCGTCTTGAATGATTTGGTTCACGATACAACAGCCATGGCTAAAGTGATGGAACACGGGAAAAAACAAACCGCTTCTGGGATTACCCAAGTAAATTATACAGGTGAAATTTTTAGTCGGATTGTTGAAGAAATTGATCGTGTAGCCTCAGAAATAAAAACGTCAAACGAATTATCAGAAACGGTCGGCAAAAAAATGGGCGATGTACAAGCAGCCATTCAAGAAATGATGACTGTAGCAACGGAAAACCAAATGGCTACCGAAAGTATCTCAGCCACATCTCAACAACAGCTTGCAACCTTCGAGGAATTTAATACGATTACAAACGATATCCAAAAATTAAGTGATTCATTGTCTTCACAAATTGAACAAATTCAAAAGGATATGGAAAACCGAGATTAAATGACGCGTTCTTGCATAGTAGCGTGCATTCGAAACTATCATCCAAAGACTAAATCGAGCAGGTTTAGTCTGTTTTTTATGTTGGGAATCATGAAAGCTGAACGTAAAAGACATAAATACCGTGAATAAAGTAGGTGTTAAAAAGCCAATATCCCTACAAATTTTACCAGTATATCTGTTACAATTGAAATATGTTTTAAAATAGTTCATAGGGGAGGGTGGAAATTGAATACTACTGAATGTACAATCCGGCTCAAAAGAACTTCACAATATATTAATGTATTAAGGCGATTTCAAGTGTATATAGATGATGTTCATGTAAGGGATATAAAAAACGGGGAAGAAATAGTGATATCTTTGGAGCCCGGCCATCATGAGTTATATATTAAAATCGATTGGGTGAAAAGCAAGAAGCTTGAACTAGACATAGAGACTGGGGAAGAAATTCAGCTTATTTGCGGCTCTCCTATAAAAGGTGCTAAACTCTTTATTCCTTTCTATCCATTAATCAGTACGTTTGTACCAAAGTGGTATTTATTTTTAAAAGAAATAGAGAAGTAGAAGTAGGGTCTTGTAGTCTATTATGCTATCATAATTTTATACATATTTTGGATGCGAGAGTAGGGAGGGTATTATGAATTCACATACGAAAAACGGCTTAGCTATATCCATTGTGGCATCAGTTGCAATAGTAATCGTTGGTATCTTAATGATTAGCAATTTATATTTTAATTCAAAAGAAATTCAGGCCGCATCTGATGGATGTTACGATAACGGTGGACTTCCCATTGTTGACAAAACGAATGGGAAATTAACGTATTTTAAATGTAAAATGGATGGATAATTCTATTAACTATTTAACTAATCAAATATAGGACGGTACTGTGAACATCTGTTGTTACAGCCGTCCTTTTGTTACATGATCTAATTACTTTTTAAATATTTTTTTAGTTCGTACTTTAACTTTATTCAATTGTACTTTTATATCTGCTAGCTCCTCAAGTATTTGATCCAATTTAGACTCCAATTTTTTCAAATCATTGTTTTCCTGATTTTGTACAGTTGAAAGATTATCTATTAAACTTGTTTCATTTAAAATAGTACTTATACTACTCATAATCTTATTTACATTATTGGATTTATTATTTGAGTGCTCATCCGTTGCTAATTCGTCTAACAGACCATTTAAACTGTTGAGGGATTGATTAGACGCCAATTTTGAAAGGTTATTTAGATGATCTGCATTTGAGTTTTTTAATAAATTTGTAGCAATATTAAGGATCCCACTTAGGTCTACATTTTCATCATGTGTTTCATGATTTGGTTCCGATTGATCTTCTTTCTTTTTGGGATTTAATTCACTCATGCTATTCCTCACCTTTCTTCAATTAAATTAATTCACCTAAAATGTGACTTTAAGTAACGTGTACCAAAATAAAATCATATAAATAATAAAAATGTGTATACATTTTTTACATTGGGATATCTAGGAGGCACATGAAGCGCTCTCCTAGATGTGAGTGGGGGCAAGGATTATTCTTAAGCTTATGCGGTAGCAGAAGACCCTTGTCCCAGAAGTTCTTGAAGACATTTGATAATAAGGTTACGCTGCTGTTCGTTACCAATTAAAATGGCGACTAGTAAGGCAACTAAAAACAGTAGCGCAATAACTACTAATGCTAACATTAATTTTCCCCCTTTCTTAACATATTTTGTAAGGCCTCGTACCTTACAGTTATATACTATGACTTAAGAGAATGCTTGCTTATAGCATTTGCCGTGTCTTCTAGTAAAAAGGGCGAATTATAGAATAGATTAATATAAGTAAACTGAATAAAAGGCACGAAGAACATAATCTCCGCGCCTTTTATTCAATGCTATTAAACTGTAGTTTGGGTATTGTGTGTTATTAAGCCAGTGAATTCATCTGTCATTTTTCGTTTTGCACCGCATCAATAAACCCGTTTATTTTAACCCCACGCATAGACCTTATGGTAGCAAGGTTAAAACCGAGAAAAAGTGCATAATAGACCCAGCGACTACAAATAGATGCCAAATCGCATGGTGATAATAAAAGCCTCTCCATACATAAAAGATTGCGCCGGCCGAATATAACACGCCGCCTATGACTAGCATGACAATGCCTTCTGAAGGAACATTTTGGACTAAAGTACCCCAAGCAAAAACAATCATCCAACCTAATAAAACGTATAAAACGGTAGAAGTATGTAAGAACCGTTTGACGAAGAACGATTTAAATACCGTCCCTGCAATCGCAAGCCCCCATACAATACCGAAAAGAGTCCACCCTAAAGCACCTTTAACCGCAATAAATAAGAATGGTGTATACGTACCAGCGATAAAAAAGTAGATGGATGAGTGGTCTAAAATTTCAAAGACATCCTTTGCCTTACCTGGAGGAAAGCTGTGTACGAGTGTCGACGACGTGTACAATAAGACCATCGTTGTTCCGAATAAGGTAAAACTCACAACATGCCATGCGGTTCCGTATAGTGATGAGAAGACAATGAGGAGGACTAAGGCAGCGATACTTAAAAGAGCACCGATCCCATGAATAATCGCGTTAGCAATTTCCTCTCCTTTTGAGAAAACATGTGTATTGGACATGTGTTGATCATTCCTTTTTTGTTTTAATAGTATTTGAGCAACTATTAAGCTATTTTTCAATCTCCATAAATTCAATTTTATCACTTAATTGGAGAAACTGCTCTCCATTTACTTAATCATAATATTTTTACACTAGAGTCACTTATGCAATAATTCTATAAACCTAACTGATTCATATTCCCAAGAAACCAAAAAAGTGTATGTTACTTATAACTTATACATCTAGTAGGTGTCAAGCTGAATGAATGGAGCTCCAACTGATCGGGGGTTACTGTAAACACCATAACACTAGGACGAATGTAGGCGAATATACATAAATGGGATTATAATTTAGGAGGAAATGTTAATGAACCAAGATCACAGTGTATTCCCGCCATTTATTGGTGATCGCATGCCGCGACTAGAAGTCCATACGACTCTTGGGAAGAGGATTCTTCCTGATGATTATGAAGGTCGGTGGCTTATGTTATTTAGTCATCCAGGAGATTTTACGCCAGTGTGTACGACTGAGTTTGTTTCATTCGCTAAAAATCAAGCCGTATTTCAACAATTGAATTGTGAGCTCGTGGGTCTTTCCATTGATACGGTATATGCCCATATGAAATGGATTGAATGGATTCAAACTCAATTAGGTGTTAGTATCACATTTCCGATCATTGCCGATGAACTCGGGAATGTCTCCCGTCGTTTAGGCATGCTTCCGCGAGAAGGAGTTAAACGTACGGTCCGATCCGTATTTTTTGTTGATCCAAATGGCTTTATTCGATTAATTCTTACGTACCCAGATGAATTAGGGCGTAATACGAGCGAATTACTGCGGGCACTTAAGGGCTTACAAACGGCTGATGCACATGGCGTTGCGATGCCAGCGAATTGGCCAAATAATGAAATCATCGGTGACCAAGCGATTATACCACCTGCAAATACGGTGATGAAGGCGAGAGAAAGACTGGAAGCTGCTCAAGCGCAAGAATTTTCATGCTTTGATTGGTGGTTCTGTTATAAAGACATACCCGTTCGGAAAGAAACTGATAAATAGTTAAATAGGGAAAAGGGTAAGTAAATTTTCGGAGAACAGGGCTTGATGTGGTCATCATGAAAAACATATTACAGTGGTTTAATATTCTTTACTCTCCAACATAGTCAAAAACCTTCTAAACAAGATTAGAGGGTTTTTGCTGTCTTTACTCTTAATCTCCTAGAAATTCCCTTCAGCGCACACCAAACAGCACTATTGATAAGCGCATTCTCCTAGGAATTCCCTCAAGCGCACACGAAACAGCGCAATTGCTAAGCGTAATCTCCTAAAAATCCCCTCAAGCGCACACGAAACAGCGTTATTTGTAAGCGAGATCTTCTAAAAAATTCCTCGGGCGCACACGAAACAGCGCAATTGCTAAGCGTAATCTCCTAAAAAATTCCTCAAGCGCACACGAAACAGCGTTATTGATTAGTGGAATCTCCTAAAAAATTCCTCAAACGCACACGAAACAGCGTTATTGATTAGTGGAATCTCCTAAAAAATTCCTCAAGCGCACACGAAACGGCGTTATTTGTAAGCGGGATCTCCTAAAAATTCCCTCAAGCGCACACGAAACAGCACTATTGATAAGCGGAATCTCCTAAAAAATTCCTCAAGCGCACACGAAACAGTGCTATTAATAAGCGGAGTTTCCTAAAAATTCCTTCAAATGCACATTAATCAAGACAAAGGGTTGTTCATGTCCCAATCAGCACAATTGTACACAACATATAAAAATCGACACAACAACAGTTATTGCGTTTTAATGAAGTACATATGTTCTTTTCGGAAGTAAAACCGGATAAGGTAGCCAAATTTTGTCATTCGTGATATAATAGTGAATGACAGTCAGTCAGTGACAATTCTTTACTGGAGGATTGATAATGAAGCAAGACAACAAATACGAATTGTTAGTGAATGCTGCACTAACTGTAATGAAAGAAAAAGGGTTTGAGAAAGCGTCGGTTTCGCAAATCGTCAAAGAAGCTGGAGTTGCCCAAGGTACATTTTATTTATACTTTGACTCCAAAAGTGCAATTGTACCGGCAATTGCCGAAAAGATACTAAATGCTCTTTTCTTGAAAATAAAGCAAAATTTTAATGTCGAAGAAACGATTTTTCAAACACTTGAAATGATCGTCGAAGTTACATTCGATATTACAAAGGAGTACCGTGAGCTGATTTTATTTTGTTATTCCGGACTCGCTTATTACCATTCGTTTGAGCGGTGGGAAGAAATTTACCAGCCTTATTATAGTTGGCTTGAGGAACGACTTGACCATGCCAATAAAAACGGGCTCATTCATACGTATCTAGACTTAAATTCGTTAGCTAAAATGATTATAGATTTAATTGAAAACTCAGCGGAAACGTATTATTTAACTAATGAAAATGATATAAGTATGGAACATAGTAAAAATCAAGTATTACTTTTTATAAAAAGCGCACTGACTGACAGTCAATCATTAAACAAAGCCTAGACGAGGTGTTAATATGCATAGTGATTATGCATTGGAAAAGAAGTTGTTAAAGATTTCAGTTTATGGTGCGGTCATGTTTGCTGTGACTGGTGTCGTTTGGGGATATCTCATTTCCTCACAAATGGTTATGTTCGATGGACTTTATTCATTAATTAGTGTCATGCTGTCCCTGATGTCCTTATTTGCAGCACAATTTATTCAGAAGAGGGATACGAAGAAATTCCCATTCGGTAAGGAGGTGCTTGAACCTCTAGTCATTATTATTAAGTATGCGGTCATTTTGATACTTTGTTTGGTTGCAGTGGTCTCAGCATTGGAGGCACTTGTATCAGGTGGTCGAGAAACAAATATCGGGTCCGCTCTTCTTTATTCTATTTTATCTACGGTAGCATGTTGGGGCGTATTTGTTTACTTAAAGAAACAAAAGCAAGGATCAGGCCTCATTCAAGCGGAGGCCAATCAATGGAGAATGGACATGGTACTTAGTGCGGCAGTTCTAGTTGGATTTTTCATCGCAGCACTTTTATCCTATACTCGATTTACGTTTTTAACCCCTTATATTGACCCGCTTATGGTTCTCCTTTCTGCTGGGTTCTTCTTGAAGGTTCCAATTGTAGAAATTGCAAAAGCTTCAAAAGAAGTGCTCGAAATGGCACCCGACCAACTGATCCAAAAGAAATTTAAATCGGTGATTGATTCGATCCAAGCACAATATCAAATAGAAGATTCGATGCTGCGAATGTCCAAGGTAGGCGGTAAACTTTTCATCGAAGTTGATTTTATTTTAAATGAGCAATCTAAAGTAATAACCGTCGCCGAGCAAGATTTAATTCGCGAAGAAATTAATAAACGTACCAAAGATTTACGGTATAAAAAGTGGTTAACCGTTTCATTTACAAATGATCGAAAATGGGTTAATTAATATTTTAAAGGTGAAAAGAGGTTAAGCGAACGATTGTAAAGCAGTAATAAACTCTTGAACAGAATGGTATTTGAATTTATCGGTTGGATGTAGAGCTTTCTTTAAGACGTTGTGTAATTTCTCATTCATGAGTGTTTTTCCATTGCTTTCTTTTGGTATTACTCCATGAATTAAGAAGATACAAATTAGTGCGGCATCGTGGATGTCTTTAGATACTCTATATTTATCATTTATTTTTTTGGCAACATTAAAATCAATTAATTTCGTTGTTTCTGGTTGGTCGTCTTTAACCAATATATTTTTAGGCTTGATATCAAAATGAATATAGCCAATTTGGTGCAGGTGTTCGACAGCTTTTAATATATTGATTGTAATTTGTACACTAGTTTTTTCGTCTCTTTTTTTAACTTCATAGTGGTCAAAATGAAAGCCGAGTGCTTCACCGTCAATATACTCCATCTCCAAGTAGGCGATTTTGTTTTCGATTTTAAAATCGTAAAAAGTAGGTAAATATTTTGATGGAGTATATTGTTTCATTATTTTTGCTTCTTTTTTTGTAAGTCGTAGTTTTCTTGACCGTTTAATGGCAACTTTTCTATTGTTTGTTGGGTCAAAGGCACTATACACTTTTCCGAACACGCCTTTCCCAAGTAAATTTTTATCAACAATATAGTTTTTATATTTCAAAACGTTCCCCCACTTTTAAGAAATGTATTAGGTATTTCTGGACCTTACCATAATAAAGTTAGTGTTGATTAGCATTAGCATTACTTTATATTATTCATTGGGAGGAAGGGTGTTTAGATAAAAGTCAATAAAATAATAAGAATAGTTTTTTACGTAAATACAGAGAACCGTTTAAAAATATGGCGGAACCACTAAATGACTAAAAAATATCCATCTATTAAACAACCAGCATCATTGAATAGGATGATGCTGGTTGTTGGTGTTTTCTGTTACAGGGATGTTATCGACCCATCAGTACTTCCACTTAGTGATGGTAAACGGCAAGGTCACAATAAATAAATCTATGGCATAAAAAGAGTACAAAATTCCATGGTTCTTATTTGCAGTATTTCTATCAGAATAAAGCTTTTTATCATAGACTTTCTTTATCCCAAACCTGAAAGGAAATAGTCTATAGATTTTAGGGATATCCATTTTATTTTTCATTATCCCTCGAAATATCGCATCCTGTGTGTATGTCACTAAACAAAATATGAAGAAACCAATGATGATTTTCAGTAAAGTAACCATGCTTCAACACCTCGTTAGGCCTGTATTTTATTCGTAAGTTCTTCTTGATGACTTTTTTCAATAGAACGCGAGATCTACATCCATTATATCCCATTCGTATGTGTAGAGAGTTGAAATTTCAGTTAATTTTTTTAAAGTAGAAATCCTGGCTGTGCTTTTGAAACTTTTCCTTTCGCCAGTCGTAACTAATAATAAGTAAGTATGAAAGTTTAATTGACAATCATCCAACAGTTTCTAGAGCAATTGATATTTAGTGCTTTTCGTACTGATTAACTCTCTGTAACAAAAGGGGTGGTAAAATGTTTGAATATATCGTAGCGGTGTTCGTAGGGATTATTCCGTTACTTTATTTGTATTTAGCCGTTAAATTTATGATTTATAACAAAAAGGGTGGAAGAACGCTTTATCCAATTGATGATCAACCTTTTATTTATAAGGATATGGGAGTTCAGTTGAGGAGAGTGACTCCTAAATTAGTAATCCTCGAAAGTCCTCTTTACCTTATTGGTTTTACATGTGCTGTAGTTGCAAATGTTTCACTTTATTTCGGAAACGATGCGTTCTTTCTTCTCGCCCCGGCGATATTACCACTAATGTTTTCTAGAGGCTCTTTATTCGCAGCGTTTGAATTAAAAGAGGAGGGCGTTTTGGTTGGCGGTGTTTATCAAAATTGGTCCCAAATTGACAAAGTGGAGTTCTCCTCATTAAAAGTCCATGAAAAAGAATATGGTTTTGGAAAAGAAGACCAGCATCTTAAATTCAAGTTTCATTTAAAAAACGATAAGAGTTTTCACGTCATTATTGGAGAAAGTGAACATGAAAAGGTTATTGACGTTTTAAAACATAAAAATTTAATAGTTTGTAAAAAATCAGATTTAGGCTTACCACAATAGAACATGTTCAAAATATTACAAAGAAAGGTCTTATCTAAATGTTGTTTAAAGTGTAATAAGAAAACTAACTAATAAATGGATACTTATGGTAAAGTTAAAGGGAGTGTATGAAGTAAGTGCAACCTAGAAAGCGTAAAAAATTGATGATGCTTCATGCGTACTCGCGAGAAACGATCATGAAAGTGAAACAGGTGTCATTATGTATAAACAACGTTTTTGGGACTATTTTTTATTTCGTCCGATCTCTTGTAACAAAGAGAAGTTAAAGAAAGTTATTCTTGGTAAGTCAATTCTTATAACGGGTGCCAGTTCAGGTGTTGGAAAAGAATTAGCCTTTGAGCTGGCAGATGTAGACTGTCATTTAATTTTAGTGGCAAGAAGAGGAGAGGAACTTGCGAATTTAAAGAAGACGATTGAAACAAAGAATGCTAGAGTCAGTGTTTTTCAAGCGGATCTTAGAGATGAGACGGAAATGGAAAACTTTCTCTCTTTTCTACATGGGTTGCCACAGGGGCTCGATATCGTAGTCAGTAACGCAGGTTTATCCATTCATAGATCCATCAATGACTCGTTAAACCGTTATCATGATTTTACACGAACGATGGCGATTAATTATTTTGCTCCTGTTCAATTACTGTTATCTGTTATTCCTATTCTTCAAAGAAATAAAGGCCATATCATTAATGTTTCTACCATCAATGCACGACTAACACCTGTTCCGTATTTTGCGGCCTATCAAGCATCGAAATCAGCTTTTGATGTGTGGCTTCGGTCAACAGCGCCTGAGCTACATGCCCAAGGAGTGTTAACGACATCGGTCTATCTTCCCCTAATTAAAACACCGATGATCGAACCTACAGCGGCCTATCAACATCTACCGGCAATGTCTCCACGTTATGTTGCTAGAATTATCTGTAAGAGCATGTACACCAAAAAGAAAACTTACCAGCCTTGGTGGTTCATCTTTGGTCAGATCGCTTCCATATTTCTAGCCAATTTTAACGGGGTTTCAAAGAAGAAAGGGGGGAAGGGCCGGTGAAGTTATTCAAGCTTATCTATGTTTTATACAAGATAAAACTACTGTCACCACTCGGTTTGTACCGGTTCATTAGTTCTTTTTTTGCCTGTGGTATGAACTTGATGACTCTATTACATTTTGCCGAAAAGAAATATGCTAATAAAACCGTGATAGTAGATGACAAGAAAACATTATCATATAGCCAATTGCTAGCAGAATCATATCAATTAGCTATCTATCTAAAAGAGGAGTATCAAATACAGAGCGGTCAAAAGGTCGGCTTTCTTTGTAAAAATCATGCTTCTTTTGTAAAAGCTATTTTTGCTGTGTCCCGATTAGGAGCAGACCTATATTTATTAAATACTGAACTAAAAACAAGCCAGTTTAATCAATTTTTAGAGCGACATGATTTTGACTTTTTAATATACGATTTGGAATTTACGGACGTAGTTCATCACTCTGATTATTCCAATGCGAAACTATTAAGTTATCATGATCGGCTTACAGCAATTGATAACATCGTCCATTCAGCCACGATTTCAAAAGTCATTTTACCACGGTATTCCTCGAGTAAATTGGTCTTGCAAACGAGCGGTACGACTGGAATGTCGAAAGAAGCAGCCCATAAACCGTCCTTATTTAATTACTTAAATCCGTTTGCAGCCCTTCTTCAACGATTGAAAATTTTAAACTATAATACTGCTTATATTGGGTCACCGATATTTCATGGGTATGGAATTGCGGTCCTCTTATTATTTATTCCATTAGGGAAAAAAGTAGTGATTAGTCAAACGTTTGAGGCCTCAAAAGCTTGCAGGCTTATCCGCGACCACCAAGCGGAAGTGGTTACTCTAGTTCCTTTAATGCTGCAAAAAATGTTACAACACAATGTCGACAATTTGCGATCACTAGTATGTGTCGCTTCTGGTGGAGCAAAGCTTAGTACAAAACTGGTCGATGAGACGCAGCGCTCATTGGGTGATGTGCTCTATAATTTATACGGCACTTCTGAATCAGGGCTTAACTTTATCGCTACACCTGAAGATTTGCGCTATTCTCCTGCAACCATAGGTAAGAGAATAAACGGGATGGCTGTAAGAGTCCTTGATGAGCAGATGGAAGAATGGAAAAGCGGTCAGGTTGGTCAGCTTTGTATTAAAAATGATTGGTCGATCAGCAATAAAAACAACACTTGGATTGAAACAGGTGATTTAGCTTACAAGGATGAAAATGATTATTACTTTCTATGCGGGCGAAGCGATGACATGGTGGTGTCTGGCGGTGAAAACGTGTATCCAATCGAAGTGGAACAAGTAGTGATACAACATTCTTTCATTGAAGATGTTGCTGTAGTCGGGGTACCAGATGAACAATTTGGACAGAGGTTGACCGCATTTGTTCTTCTAGCAGAAGATGCTGATCTTACGGAAAAAGATTTACTAGAATGGATGCGTTTGAGATTGCCTAGATTTCAGATCCCTAAAAGTATAACATTCGTTCATCACATGCCGTACACACCACTAGGTAAGCTGGATAAAAAACAGTTACGTCGGAGGATCGAAAATGAAGAAAAATAGACTCTTGTTCATAATTGCGATTGTCATTGGTTTTATTGTTTCTATTATTGGTGTCCAATACTATGCAAATTCCTCGATCGAGCGTGTTGCTGAAAAACGAGGGGCTCTAGAAATTTTAGAAAAAATAGAGACTGGACACAGTACGATTGTTATTTTTGATACAGGTGATTTTATTAAAGGGGAAGAGTTTGTCAAAGGATTAACCGGTTGGAGTGTACGAACGATAAGTCAAGCGACAAATGACCGAAGTAATGATCTGACCTTTAGAACTGATAATATGAGTTACATCCCTAGTGGCCCCATTGGATTTTGGTATGGGTATGTGAATCGCACTCAAGTGGACTATATCCGGTTTCAAACGAATGGCTTTGACATTCAACATCAAGTTAACGCCTATCACTGGTATATCCCTGATTTGTCGGAAGTGGAAGATCAAGGGAGTTTTATGGCGGAGCAATTCAGTGTTATCTTAAAAGATGGACGAGAAATCTATTATCCATTTGAAGAATTGCAGTAGAAAGGAACTCGATTTGCTGTAGAAAAGGGAACAACAACATTCAATACTTGGAAACAAGGTTAACGATATGGCTGTAAACGAACTATCAAAAAAATAAAAAATCGAGGGATGCAATATGGAAATGAGCCAGCTTAAAGACCTTGCAGTGAGTAAGTTAAACCCGCAAAAGCTAACGGAAAATTGTTACGTAGGTTCAGTCGCCTGTGCGCTTGTGACGGATCAGGGGAACGTTTACACCGGTGTATGTATCGATGCGCCGTCTGGAATGGGTTTTTGTGCTGAACATGCCGCGATCGCACAGATGATCACGAACAATGAAACGAGAATTACCCAGATTGCTGCCGTTGGACCTGAAGGAAAGATTTATCCTCCTTGTGGCAGGTGCAGAGAATTCATCTATCAAATTAATCCTAAAAATATCGAAGCCGAACTATTAGTTGAAGAAAATAAAGTAGTGCTGCTTGAGGAGATCTTGCCTTATCGTTGGAATTAATACAGCAACTTCCTTTATATGACCATATTAAAAAGAGAGCAGATGATAACATGAAAAACTACCTTGTAATCATGATTTTACCCTTGTTAGCGCTAATTTTGATTGGTTGCAGTAATGAACAGAGTGGGCAAACACACAGCGAATTGTATGAAGTTGACTTAACCGAAAGAGAGCGTGCAATCCTTGCAACGACAACTGATCAGTCATTCGTATTTGAGTTTACTAATAGGAATGAAACGGAAGAAGCTTCTGTATGGGTTGAAAAATATGAGTCAGGGCAACTAGTTGAGCAGCGATTAGGCGGAATTTCTACCTATATTGATGGAGACGGTTATATCATTTTTGCAACTTTAAAAGCCCACGAACATCGTAATGAATTTTTTTATAATATGAGTATCAGTAGTGATGGAGGCACGGCAACAAGTGGCCATTATGAGAGGGTTTCGGGGAGTGACACAGAAAATCTAGCTAGCCTATGGGAGAGTAATCCGGAAAATATTGAAGTTGTAAGCGGGAAAGAACTAGTTTTAGCAAGTCTTTTTTATGCAGCTAGTGATGGTGTCATGCGAACCCTTTCAACAGACTTTTATAGAAACATGGATTTACACCTACACGAACTTGAGAATTATGATGTCGTTTACGTCGTGAAAGGGGAGTTTAAGTAAGTCAATCAATGAGTATGGTGGATTTTCAAGATGAAGAATCTGTAAATCAATTGATTAAACAAGATAATATGGTACTAGTATTAAAGGTGAAAATAGAAGAAAGCATATTAAATAATAACGAATGAGGTACATCTTGAAAACATTGAGAATACTTTCACTTATCTTTCTATTTATAGCAATAGCCCATGCTGGTAATTTAGCTTTTTGGTATTTCTTTATGGAAAGAGAACTCAGCGAAATCCCTCTTTACAAACAATATTTGAGTTTGATATCCACATTTATTTATTTCTCACTTAATCTGATTAGAGATTTAATGATCAAATATAAAGCAAAAAATGAAGTTTCACCTGACAATTAGGTGGACAACCATAAAATGAGAGTAAAAACACACAGATGATTGTGTGTTTTTGTATGTCGTGGCACTTTCACTTGCTTACAATTGTAGTTTTACAGGAAGTTCAATCGTAAAGGTTGTACCGACCGAAAGTTTACTCTCAACGTGAATGTTTCCTTGGTGATGATTTTTAATAATGTTTTTAGTGACCATCATTCCTAACCCGGTTCCTTTTTCTTTCGTTGAGAAGAATGGCTCTCCTAATTCTTCAATTTGTTTATTTGACATTCCTGACCCGTCATCAGCGATTTGAATGACAGCGATGTTGTTATGCTGGCTAAGCCTTACGGAAACCGTCCCGTTTGTTTCAATTGCTTCTAACGCATTTTTAATTAAATTAATGAGAACTTGTTTCATTTGATCGGCAATACAAGTAATTTCAAGTGACGTACATTCGCTTTCATAAAGCAACTTTGTGTTTTTCATCGTCGCTTGCGGCTCCATGAGCAGGACGACTTGTTCGATAAGCTGACTTATATTGTGATTTTTATAATTTCTTTTTTGTGGTTTAGAGAATGTAAGAAGCTCCTGAATAATTAATTCCATCCGATCAAATTCATTGTCCATAATTTCAAAGTATTCTTCTTTGGGCTCCTTGTTGTATCGCATTAATTGTGTAAAGCCTTTAAGGGATGTAATGGGATTACGGAGTTCATGAGCAATTCCTGCAGACATCTGCCCAACAAGCGAGAGCTTTTCCCATTCTTGTAAAATCTTTTCAGTTTTTTTCTTTTCAGTTACATCTCTAAAAGTAATGACGGTACCTACATGTTTTTCATTTTCCATCATCGGATTAACAGTATACTCTACTGGGAAGCTAGTTCCATCTTTATGCCAAAAGATATCATCTTCAACAAATATACTTTTCCCATTATTTAATGCGTGATATACCGGGCAATCGCAAAGAGGAACATGTTCACCCTTGTCGTTCGTGTGATGAATTAAGTCGTGAAGATTTTCACTCTCAAAATCTGATATGACGTACCCCGTTAATTGCTCAGCAGCCTTATTCCAGAATATAACTTTAGCATTTAAATCGATCCCGTATATCCCTTCGGCAACAGAGTCCAAAATCAGTTGATTCACATTTGTAAGTTTCTTAATTTCATTTTGAAGCATATTGACTGACATATATTCTTTTGGCATGAGCATTATCCTTTTTATTTAAATTCTTGAACTAGGTTTATACAGTGGAATTTACTAGAGTTTTAGTTAGGAAGGTACCTATCATGAAAGCGATAAGTGTGCTTCCCATTTCTTTTTGCCTCGTACATAGCATAATCCGCTTTTTTCAGTAGTGTACTTAGTTCATTACCTGCCTGTGGGTACTGAACAATACCGATACTTGTAGAGACGTCAATGCTGTATTCAAATGTCGTCCAATCGGATAACGCTTTAGTTAACTGTTTACCAAGCTTCTCTAACAGTTTTTTATCTGTTTGATGAGGTAATAAAAGGACAAACTCATCACCTCCCATTCGGATGGCTAAATCAGTAGTACCAATCGTTTGTTTTAATCGATTGCCTACTTCTTTCAAGACAAGATCACCAACATCATGACCATATGTATCATTGACTTGTTTGAACCCATCTAAATCAAGAAGCATGACAGCCCCTTTATTCGCTATAAACTCAAAATTATCAGATAAATAACTTCTATTATATAGTCCGGTTAGTGGATCTGTTTTCAACTGTTTTTCTAATTCGATAACGTATGAAAAGAGATTAGAATATTTTACTAGAATATCAATATCTTTTTCAGTGAAATGTGAAGGTTTGGAGTCTAGGGCACATAAAGTCCCGAACATTTCCCCATCCTTATAAAAAATGGGTACACCGATGTATGATTGAATATTTAAATCATTCGTAACCGCTAATTTGCTTGTGAATGGATGGGATTTAGAGTCGTTGATGATAAGTGGTTCACGGTTACCAAAGAAAATTTGTTGACAATAAGATTCTCTTAAACGGATTTCTTGATTTTCCGTAATAGGTATCTCTGTACCGTTATCTATAGATTTAATGATTGAGAAAGTATCTTCTGATGTTTTACCGATAAATAACATTTTTCCTTCAATCGATGAATTCACTAACTCCAGTAGGTCAGTTGCAGCCTTGTAAGTCATTATTGAACTCCTTCGTTTTGTAAAAATTTAGATGTTTTAATATGGATAACCTTCGAAGTTTTTCATCTAGGTGCCATAGTCAGTTTTCAATTCTATTAACATGGCAAACATCTAAATTATAACAAGATAACGATCTTCTGTCTGTCAAATCATACTAACTTTAAATAAACAGACACATAAATAAGACTGTTTGTAGAGAGGTGGAAAATAAACCGTTACAATATAAATTCTATTTTTTAAAGCGATTTCCTGTATTGGCGTATATTAAAAATAAAATGATAGCTATTATAAAAGCGATCCAGCTATAAGAAACAACCCAAGTAATATTTAGCAATTCCCCGAGTCCAGTAATAAAAAGAAATCCACTTAATAAAAAAATAAAATTCCCTACACCATTACAAAGCGCCTGTTTATCGTATGTTGCTTTTTCTTCCTTAGAAGAAGTGTTATACCCCGCTATTAACCAACTCCATTGTCTATATTTGATCAAGTAACCTAGTAAAATAAAGAATAAACCAGTAATGAAATGAGTCATTTTGTTATACCTCTCTTTCTTTCAATTAATGAATAGGTCAGGTAGGGAAATAGGATGCAGATGATAGTAAACAGCCTTACTAATTCTAAAATTAAAATATTATCTAATCCAACAAAAAATATATCCGAGTAATATAAGGCGTTGATCATACCGTGAATAAGAGCGGCTGCAATGGCCGAATTCGATCTTATACGGATAAAACTGATCAGTAAAGATAAGAAAAATAATTGCAAGCAAAATACTAGAGTGTAAAGCATTGTATGATGGAAGGGGAGTAGTGAATATTTATAAAAAATGGCAACGGGTACATGCCACACCGACCAAATGATTGCAACGATAAAAGATAGCGGTCCCCATTGAGACTTTTCGGTATAATAATAGAAATAACCTCTCCAAACGATTTCCTCAAGCAGGGCCGAAAGTGTAGCTACGGTTAGTCCAATTAAGACAAGTGTAAAAAAAGGACGTAAGAACGAATTATTAGTAATTTCAAGTGTTGGAACCAAAATATCCGAGAGAAGTAAAACAAGGAAAAACATGACAATGGGTAATAATAAGGCAACCAAGAACCAGATGTTTAACTTCAAGGATAAGCCCAGCGTTTTAAAGAGATCGTCTTTAAACAGTAATTTTTGAACAATGAAGATGGCTAAAAACGGAAATCCCATCGCTAAACCTAACAAGTTACGGTTTACTGTGTTTGAGGATCCGCCATTCACTTGAAGAAGCAGGTGAAACGTCAACGTTAATAGGAATGTAATACATATAACTAAAACTAGTCTTTTTTTAATCGGTTTCAATCTAATTTCCCCATTCATATTGAACTAATCACTGTCGAACTTCCACAGTACTTCATTGAAAATTGTCGGTTTCTGCGCTTGCCTAGGAAATTTTAGAAATATTCAAACGAGCACGATTAAGAAACCACCTATAAGAATGCTAGTCAAAAAGGAAATAGAATAAATGGTAAATTCGTGAAGTAGTAATAAATGGCATTCTTAAGTTCATTGTATACTTAATGGATGGGGGAGGGGAGATAAAATGGGGAATTTTTGTAAAATAGTACTTAGCTGCTTGGTTTTATTGGTAAGCCTCATTGTCGGTTTAGGCTTTTATTATTACGTTGAAGGGGAGTATGCTGCAACGGATACAATCGGATTGACAACGATTGACATACTAGAAGACACGATCCACCTAAAAGGGTATACGTCAAGCAGCGCGACTGGATTTAGCAAGTATATGTATACATCTGTTAATGATGCTCTCTATATTCGCTTAAAATATAGTCTTGTCAGCCGTGTCAATCCAAACGCTGATTTCTCAATAACGATTATTGAACCAACTGTTGATATCAATCAAATATATATTCAAGGTAAAGATCACCAAGATATTAGACTGATTTGGGAAAAGTAGATTTTGTAAAAACAATGAATTCGCAAATCTCTACTATGTTTAGGGTAATTTAGAGTTTAATAGATTGTAACGGAACCACTTAATCCTATTAGGAAAAAGATGAAACCAAATACGGCAGCAAAAACACCTTTCCCCCATATGGAAGACCAATTATTAATCATAAGCTCTTTTTTATCATTTTTTATGTAATATCTAACTTCAACCGACTCGCCAATCTCGTACTTACGACGGTCATAGCCCATGTAGGACTTAAAGGTTCTTACTTCTTGTTCAATTTCGTCAAAGTATTCAATTACAGGAAAGTAGGCCATCGCTCTTGCAACAGGCTCTAAACGTAAATCAATAATCTTGCCTTTAGTTACCTTCGATTGCTTCATCGTTCGATATGTTTGTATAATCGTATAAATCCCGTATAGTAAAAATGAAATTCCAATGAAAAGTGCAGTTTGATCGATACAGCATCACCTCTACAAGTAAAAGAAATTATTCTTATAAAATTGTAATATATTTGTAGAAAAATAAATAGCAAGAAGCTGTCCCTCTCTAGGTGGTTGTCTATTTTATTTCTATAGTCGAAAGAAGTAATTCAGAGTTTTAAAGCGGAGTAGGCGAAGACTCAAGCTCCAAGTAACATTTTATATTGATTGAAGGAAACACACTTATAAAAGTTGAAACCAAAATGTTTGTGCTTCGTATGTATGGTAGTTGTATTGTATTGAATTGATTGGAGGAGGCTATCGTTTATGTACGAGTATAAGTTTGTCAAAGTCGACTTAAAATCAACTTGGAAAGGGACAAAACCTGAAGAAGATTATCATACGGTCATTGAGCAGCATGGGGCAGAAGGTTGGAGGTTAGTACAGATCTTTGCGCGGGCTATTGCAGGGTATGGGGCTGCTGAATTTTACGAGATCATTTTCGAAAAGAAGATAGATTAAAGGGTAAAGTTGAGAGATCGACCTTAAACATTTTTAAGTTATATAATTAATTACTGATCACCAATAAAGCTTATTGAGAGGCATAAAGACCTGTATCTCTATGCCTTAATTCGGTATTAGTTAAATAAAAAACATCATAACAGTACCAATAACAGTAAGGGCAATAACATGGTAACCGACGGCAATAAAATAGAGAGAAATGGCGTTCTTTGAATTTGATCCTAAACTAAAAATAAAGTCTTTGGCATAGGCAAGCGCTACGATTAACCCTACACTGCCGCCAATGAGCGCGCCATCTACTATGGTTTCGGCTTGGGAAAGGTATAGGAGGCCAAAAAGTAAAAGGGTCGTCAATAAAGTAACGAATGTTAGCAGCCCATAGTTAGGTTGTTTTTCTAATTTAATATGTAATAAATTGACCCAACGTTTCCCTAGAATGGAATAATAAATCATACCACTAACCATGTAAATAAGAAATCCTGTTAAGATAGCTAAAAACATTGCATTACCTCTTTCTATAGTCTATATGGGTTGATTTACTTGAATTATATCACTTTATAATTGTAAGGTTAAGGTAACTATAGATGCTAAAGAAGAGTTAAAGCTCTTATTAAAAAAACGATTTCAGTTACATATCGGAGGTCGGAGATGAAAATAAAAAATGTTTTAGTGATCCTATTTGTTTCTCTTTTTCTAGCTGGGTGTATGCCTAAAAGTGCTTCGGTGACAGCAGTTGGTGAAGGAGAATACGGTAATGTTGATATTCATTACACAATTTCAGATAACACTTTAAGTGAAACAATCTTACTGAAATTCATGGGTGAAGATGAACTAACTTCTATTGTTTATGAGGTAGAAAATCCCCATTCATTAGAACTATTAAACTTTCAAGGGCAAATGGGAACTTTTGAAGAACAAACAGGCTGGATGGAAGGAAAATCAAACAGATCTGTAGAGAAAGAAGAACTTAATAAAATTATCAATGATGCTCAAATTACTGTGGAGTGGAAAACAGCAAATGGTATTTACAAGGAAACTATTGATCTATCAACAAAATAACGTTTTACTTTCTAATAATGAATAATAACGCATAGAGCGAACATTCCTCTCGGCGTTATTGCAGCATAAACGTTTTAAGCTAGAAAGCTTACTAGAAATGGGGAATTGGTTTTGTTCAAGAGTAATACAAGTTTGGTCGGCTTACTACTTATTTTGGTAATACTCCTTATGGCGTGTTCCGGAAGGCCCTTAACAGATGCTCCGATTCCAGAACTCGAGCAGTATGAAGGACGGCCATTACATATCGGGGTGATTGGAGAACTGCCATCCGTCAGAGAACAACATATTCAATTTTCTAGCATCCAATTTACCGATTTATTGGATAGAAAACTTGAAATATATGATGCGGTTTTTATAACGAGGGAACATTTACATGAGGCGTCAGAAGATCAATATGCTGATGTTTATATGGAAACCCGTATACCGTTTTTCTTTATTGATGCGAGTAAATCGTATCATTCTTTTATTGAAAAAGATTTATCCTACGAAGAAAATCTAGATTTAAAAGAAATTAGTAATCATTATATTATTGGTTTACTAGCAACAGAAGAAGCAGAATTTACGTACTGGTATTTCGGAATCTATGATGATATCGTTTCAGACCAAACGATAAAAGGGACGTTTTCACAAGTTTTCATGACGATCGAAAAACAGATGAACTTCTAGCTATAACAACTTATGAAGCAACGATAAAAGGCATCCATCCAGGCAATCCATCCATAGGGAGAAGTTTAAGGCGACGATTACTATTCATACTGTTATGTGGAACAGGGTATATATGATATAGACTATGTTGAACAGACTTACGATAGGTATCCTTTAGTGAACAAGAAGGAGGGTTTTGGAGTGAGCGATAAAAATACAGCGGTAAAAACAGGAATTGGTTTCGGATCAGTTTTAGCAATCACCATTTCATGGAGTGTCAATCAATCGATCCTATGGGCAATCATTCATGGGGTTTTTAGTTGGTTTTATGTGATTTATTTTGCATTGACGAGATGATGAGTACTGAATCGAGGCGGCGCGGTAAAGTAATTCATTCCAATATCAGACTTCGGTTTTAGTGTACCCGAATGAACCTGATGTTACCAGCAATAGGAAGAAGAGGGCCAAAAAGAGAAGATATGAACCTGGTTTTACCAGTAACAGGAAGAAACGGGCCAACAATAGAAGATGCGAACCCGATATTACCAGTAACAGGAAGAAACAGACCAACAAGAGAAGATATGAACCTGGTTTTACCAGTAACAGGAAGAAACGGGCCAACAATAGAAGATGCGAACCCGATATTACCAGTAACAGGAAGAAGCGGGCCAACAAGAGAAGATATGAACCTGGTTTTACCAGTAACAGGAAGAAGCAGACCAAAAAGAGAAGATATGAACCTGGTTTTACCAGTAACAGGAAGAAACGGGCCAAAAAGAGAAGATGCGAACCCGATATTACCAGTAAGAGGAAGAAATGGGCCAAAAAGAGAAGATGCAAACCTGATATTACCAGTAACAGGAAGAAGCGGGCCAA
>NZ_JBYCKM010000019.1:0-10389 GCF_057473385.1 Alkalihalobacterium sp. TH-98
ATGAGGTCCGCTCGACTTGCATGTATTAGGCACGCCGCCAGCGTTCGTCCTGAGCCAGGATCAAACTCTCCATAAAAGTGTTTGATATAGCTCATTTGTCACCGTAGTGACAACTTCATATATAATGAAGTTAATTGACGAGATATCATGTATCTCATTTATTTCGCTTGGCTTTTTGTTCAGTTTTCAAAGAACTTTTGTGTCGTATTAACGACTGGATACTTATCTTATCACGCTTATTCCTTTTCATCAATGAACAATTATTGGTAAAAAGTTTTGTTTGTTTTTACAAAGCGATAAGATTAAATATATCAATAAACTTTGATAAAAGCAACAGTTAATTTAAATTTCCAAAACTAATCATTAACCTTGTTGGCTTTGATTTGTTAGTCACTCGCAAAAGCGACAAGAAATAATATATCAAATAAAATAATAAATTACAACCATTTATTACTATGAAATAATTGGTAATTTGTTTTTCTTAGTTTTCCTTACTATTATATGAGGTACTTTCTTGATACCGGCGCTTTCCCATTACTCATTGATGAAACGCTAAGTATAACATTAGCGCCAGCAATCACGTTCATTTACAGGTTAAGCCTTAAATGTTAATCATTAGCCAATTTCAATGCTTTTTCAGCCGTTTGCAAATCAACTTTTAACTGTTTGGACATATCATTCGGATTATAGTAACCGTTATTGATCATATAAGTAGATATTTTTTCATGAAACAAAATCGCATCCTCCAAATGATGGACTAATGTATTTCGAACTTCAGGTGTAGCTGCTTCAGTAATTGCTAATGCATAGTTTTTAATTTCTGATTTTGCCGCCACGAGAATATCTGTCGCTATTACTTGGTCTGTTAATGGTGCCATTCCTGTTAGTTTTTCAATAAATTGGTTCACTCTTCATCACCAACCCTTATGTTAAATGAGTTTTTAATTCTTCAATATGTCTTGAGGTCATCTGTACATCTTGCTGCATAATATCTTTTAAATCTGGATCAGTAACAAGTGCCTGCATAATTGTTGCCTTTGTTAGACAAAGACTTTTAAATGTTACTAGTTCATGTAGTTCTAACGATTCATGTACACCTAGGTTTGGGTTCACCTGAAACACCTCACTTCCTAACATGTTTACTCTTTAATATATAAAATTTTCTATTGATAACTTATTGTTCTAAAGCTCTGCTTGCGTACGCAACATCCTTTTCAAGTTGTTGAAGTACATTGTACGCATCGTATATGCCTCGGTCTTGTAAAAAGCCATAGATTTGTTCGTGTTCAGTAATGGCTGTTCTTAATTCTTCTACTAAAAATGTACGAATTTCTGATGATGTGGATTCCGTAATAGCGGCCGCAAAATCTTTGATTGCTGTTTTTGTCTCAAACAACATATCTGTAGCGATGGTATGATCAGAAACACTTAATTGCTTTTCCAATTCTTTTCCCTCCTTTTACTGATTCATTTTACTGATTCATTTGAGTTGATGCCGTACTTAAAAGTTCTTTCATTTTATTAACGGTCATTGTCCCTTGTTGGATGCTTTGTTCTATTAATTGTTTAAGCTCCGGATTTTCTACCGTTTCGACCCGTGCTTTTGCCTGAGTGAGACAAGCCCACTTAAAATTACTTAATTCGCGAAGATCGATGATTTCATGAACACCGTATTGATTACTTTCCATATCGTTCACCTCCATTTTCCAAAGATAGTTTTTGCTTAGATAAGTTGTTTATGCGTTACCTTTTTTTCTATAAATGAACATCATTCTTAACTTACATATAAAGAAGGTGCGAATGAACGTAACTCACCATCGCACTGCATTAATAAAATAGAGTAGATACTATTTTTAAGAGTCCTTTTCAACTAATACCTTTCTAGTGATTATCTTTTGCTTACTAGAGTATCGCTCCCCTGAAATATAGGTTCTCATTCTCCAAATTGAAATCAACATAAATACTGCCCCAAAACCTCCAAGAACGATTAAATTATTTATAATATCTGTCCAGCTAAGTTCTCGGACTAATATATCTTGATAAGCTGTCAATGCCCATGCGTGGGGTGTAATAAAAGCAATTTGTTGCATTAAGTCTGGCATCACGAATAATGGGACCATTGTTCCACCGAGTGCTGCCATCGTCAAAATGACCATCACAGACCAACCTGTAATTTGCGATTCAGTCTGAACGAGAGAGGCGATTAGCATCCCTAAAGATGAACTAACCCACACTAATGCTAAACTAATAAGAAGTAACGCGAATATCGAACTTCCTAGCGACATCCCAAAAACAAAATGACCGAAACCGAAAAGGATCGCAACTTGAGTAAGGCCTATCAAGTAAAACGGAACCCATTTACCTATCAGTAAATTCCAACCAGAAACAGGGGCTGATAAAATCCTTTGTAACGTTCCTGATCTTTTCTCATTTAAGAATGACCTTCCAGCAAAAGTGACTATAAAAAATGCAAACATAACGGTATAACCAGGTACATTTTGTTGAAATGGATCAGGTTGGGATGAGTGTCGTTGTGCTCCTGTCAAAGAATGAACCGTTATATTGGGGTTATTAAAGGCTTCTTGTGCTTCTATCTTCAATTCGTCCTTCATCCCATCTAGTATTAAGGAATTTCTTTCAATATCACCGTCTATTGTTGAACTTTCAATCGTTTCAAGAGAAAACAAACCCACACTCATGCTGTTTAACAGTTGCTCATACTGTTGTTCGTATTTCTCCTCCATTTTTGCTAACTCATTATTTAGTTTTTCATTAACAACTTCCAATTGGTTGTCGACCATACGATTAATGGTGTATTGCATTGAAAAGGATTGAGTAACACCTTCAATCGCTTTCTCTAGTACAGAAGTTGAACTTCGTTGAGCTGCATCTTGATAAGTCGTAATGGCAATAGGTTCCTGCTGGCTCAATGCTTGACTGAATTGACTAGGGATAATGATCGAAAGTGGATATTTTCCATCTAATACAAGAGACCGTGCCTGTTCTTCTGTTAATTTTTGTCCCTCAAATTTAGAAACGACGGTAAGTCCATCTACCTTATTCAATGTTTCTACAAAGCGATTAGAGGCTTCACGCGAGTCATCGTTCACCACAAGCACCTCAACATCTTTCCCACCTAGATTATACATAGGCATTAACGCAAAGCTCATAATACTAATAAACATGATTGGAAGTAAAAACAATACAACGACAGCTCCACGATCTTGTAATAATATTTTTAAATCTTTTCTCGTAATTGCTAAAAACAACATGGTTTGTTCCTCCAATTAGTCTCTCAGCGCTTTTCCAGTTAATCGTAAAAATACGGTTTCCAAATTGGGTGGCATAATGACTAAATCATCAATAACGATGTTCTTAGCTCTAAGTCCATTCATTAACATTGCGATCGCTTCTTGGATGTTCGTCGTTACAACTACCATTACTTTTAATTCACTTGTTTCAACCTCTCTTACAAACGGCAGTGTTCCTATGTAGTGGACCGCTAGCTCTAACTGGTCTCGAGACTGCAATTGAAATTCAACAACACCCGCGGAAACAGTATCGATTAAATTAGCTATTTTATCTACCATTAATAGATTTCCGTGATCAATGATCGCTACTCTATCGCAAAGTGAGGTCGCTTCCTCCATATAATGAGTTGTATAAATGACTGTTTTCCCTTCTTTTTTTAGCATTTCAATGAGCTCATATATTTTAATTCGAGATTGTGGGTCTATTCCAACGGTAGGTTCATCCATTAAAACGACTTTAGGGTCATGCAAGAGTGCTGCAGCGATATTTATTCTTCTCTTCATTCCACCTGAATACTGAGAGATAGGTTCGCTAGCACGGTCACTAAGCCCTGTTAAATCTAAAAGCGAATGAACACGTTTTTTTAATTCTTTACGTTTTATTCCATATAAGGATCCAAAAAAGAATAAGTTATCAAAGCCACTGAGTTCACTATACAAAGTAATATCTTGTGGAACAACACCGACAAATGACTTCACCTTTTTCATGTTTTTTGTTAAGTCCATATGATTAAACCACACAACTCCGCTCGTAGGTTGGAGTTGTGCACTAAGCATTAGTAAAGTTGTCGTTTTCCCCGCCCCGTTTGGTCCGAGGATTCCAAATACTTCTCCTTCTTTTATACTTAAACTAATCCCGCTAACTGCCTTTCGCTGGGCATACTCCTTTTCAACGTTTTCTAATTCAATGATGTTCATAGGTACTCCTTTTTTACTTTTTTGATATTTTTTCCATATTTAAATGCAGTCATACAGATACGATTGGAAATAGCACAAAAATTAACGACAACACCTTTATCCTGTATAATGGACATAAAACACATCATAGGAGAGAGAAAAAAATGACTTTTATTGATTTTCGAAGTGATACGGTAACCAAACCAACAGAAGAAATGCGAGAAGCGATGTTAACTGCTGAAGTTGGTGATGACGTCTATGGTGAAGACCCTACCATTAATCGTCTAGAAGCATTAGCCGCTAAAATACTAGGTAAAGAAGCTGCATTATTTGTTACTAGCGGTACACAAGGAAACCAAGTCGCCGTTTTAACGCATTGCCGTCCAGGTGATGAGGTGATTTTAGAGGCTGAATCTCACATCTTTTTATATGAAGGTGGTGCTTCTTCTGCACTTGCTGGTGTACAAACGAGACCAATTCAAGGTGTGCGGGGAGCGATGGACCCGTTAGATGTAAAAAAAGCGATTAGAGGAGAAGATATTCATTATCCTTACTCAGGTTTAATTTGTTTGGAAAACACACATAACAAAGCAGGTGGAAAAGTTGTACCTCTTCAAACGATGAAAGAAATTTATGAGATTGCTAGAGAAAAAGAAGTACCAGTCCATCTTGATGGCGCTAGACTTTTTAATGCCGCGGTAGCATTAGGTGTACCCGTTTCCGAGTTAACACAGCATGTCGATACCGTTCAAGTATGCTTATCGAAAGGGTTATCAGCACCGGTTGGTTCCATCTTAGCAGGTAGTCAATCTTTTATTAATGAAGCAAGAAAATGGAGAAAACGCCTTGGCGGTGGTTTACGCCAAGCAGGTGTAATTGCAGCTCCAGGCATTATCGCATTAGAAAAAATGATTGATCGTCTAGCAGAAGACCATGCCAATGCTCAGCTGTTAGCAGAAGGGTTATCTACCATTCCTCAACTTCAAGTCAGTGTAGAAGAAGTAGAAACGAATATCATTCTTTGTAATATTAAAGAAACAGGCTTATCCAACGACCAATTCTTAAGTAAACTAAAAGACGCAGGCATTCTAGCTGTTCCTTTCGATGACGGGATTATCCGTTTTGTCACTCATCGTGAAGTAACAAGTGATATGGTTCAAACTGCGGTGGAGACGATAAGCGGGATCTTATAATCCTTTTGGTCATGTAAAACAAACCTTCTAGAGACAATAAAGTTGACATACTCACCTATCCACATTTAAAATCCAAGAAAAACAGCCCTCATACCGACAAGGTCGGTAATGAGGGCTGTTTTTTGCTATTGTTAAAGTTGATTTTCCCAAGCTTTAATTAAAATCCTTTACTAATATCGACTTGATTACGAAGGGAATTGCCTGCTTCAATGTTCCGTATCGTATCAACAAAGCAATCGACACCTTCATCAGGTGTTGTCACTGCTGAAATATGTGGTGTGATCGTTACACTTGGATGGCCCCACAATACATGTTCTTGCGGGAGTGGTTCTACAGTAAAAACATCAAGTACCGCAAATCTCACGTACTTTCGGTCAAGCGCTTCAAGCAATGCTTCTTCATCGACTGATGCGCCCCTGCCAACATTAATAAACCCTGCGTTAGATAAGGTATTAAAAATTTGACGATCAAACACCTTCTCTGTTTTCTCAGTTAACGGTAATGTATTAATAACATAGTTAACTTCACCTAAACGCTTTTCATGGGAACCAAAAGGCAGAACCTCTCTAAAATAGGCTTTCTTTTTTCCGCTTAGTGATACACCATAAACCTCTATCCCAAATGTTGATAGGACTTCAGCAGTTTTTTGACCAATTTCTCCTGTTCCAAATATCATCACTTTTTGTTCACTCAGTAACCGAGGCGTAATCGGTTCCCACGTTTTGTTTATTTGCAGCTGTTGAAACGAATCGTGGAATTGTACATCTTTTAAAATATAGCTTAAACAATATTCAGCAATTCGTTGACCGAATGAACAAACCGTCCGTGTTAATAGAACACTTTCAGGCCACTTTTTCTTAAATAAAAATCGATCCACACCTGCACCAAGTGAATGAACCCACTGAACTTGACTATAGTCATAATCCTTTTTTGTATTAAATGCGACAAATGCATCGGCCCACTCTAAATCACCTGTGGCCACTTTTTCTTCAGGCAAGAAACGAAAATTATACGTTAAGTTTCTATTATTTATAAGCGTTTTAATCTCATTATGCATTGGACTTACAACAACAATATTATTGATGTTCACTAGCCTCACCCCAACTACAATAGTTTCTCCTATACTATTACAACATATATTGAAAAAAACGCATAGGAATAGATAGCATTTTTGTAATTGTTGCTTTTAAAAATGAAACATCCTCTGCTACAACGTGTGAACTTTGATCATAAGAACCATTAGAACCTACTACTAAACTCTGCTCAGTCAGTACTGTTTCAACTTCGTCCTGTAAAGCTGAAGCAAACTCAACACTATCAATCACGACCATAGATTCCGTGCTAAGGAATGTACTTCGCGGATCAAAATTAAACGAACCCACGACACTGATCCGGTTGTCAAATAAAAATGACTTCATATGCAACTGTCTAGTGGAGCTCTGGAATTCGTATAAATCAACAGTCGAATGGGCTGCAATATCTTCTCGCGATTTCATATAGCCTGAGTAAGCGATAATATTTGAGGTTGCAGCTAAGGAATTCGTTAAGATGAGGATTTCATCGGCAGTAACATTACCTTTATTTAAATGGTTCATCATATCGTGATTAGGGATAATATACGGACTTTGTATTAAGATCGACTTTTCTGCATGTTCCATTAAGCTTGTTAACTCATACCATACCCATGGCTCTTTATTCATACGGCTAATCGGGTTATAAATGAATGTAATTTGATTGGTAGGAAAGGATTGTTCGAGCCAATTTATATCCTTTTGAATAAATTCTGGATAAGTGCTATAAAAAGTCTTAGGGAACTGTCGTAGTAGATTTAACTTTTCTTTAGCCGCCACTTCTTGTCTTTTTGATAATTTATTTAACGGAACTTTAGAAAATTCATGATCCCAAACATCATCAAAGTAGTCCTTCATTTGAGAAATAACACTTTCATTAAATAGGTCTTCATTCGTGTTAATGATCACGACATCTCGATCATTTGATGCTCCTTCATAACCTTCTGGTGCAAAGTATTTATCTCCTATATTTCGACCGCCAATCATTGCATACTTTTTATCGATAATGATTAATTTGTCATGGAGTCTATTATTCCAAGTCCAAGGCCGTGAAAGATCAATTGGTTCATAAAATTTAAGCTGGATGTTAGGATGATCCGTAAATACATACAGTATGTCTTTCATCGATCCTCTTAAATTATGAAACATCCCATCAAGTAAAACACGAACTTGAACTCCCCGATCTGCTGCACTAATAATACTTGAAAAAAACACTTCACTTGCTTTCCCTTCATGCAATACATGATAAGAAATATCAAGGCTATGATTTGCACTTTCGATGAGGTGGACACGAGCAAGACCAGCATCAAAAGGATCCTCCACTAACGCAACCCTGTCTTGTGAATGCTCATCTCCATAAAAACGATCAACGTTTAGGTTATCCATATAGTTACTTTCGTGCGGTTGGTGAAACCTAAAAGCCAATACCCCAGAAATAAACGCGTATAAACCATAGATCACAATTAATAAAACAGCTACTATGATAGCGTTTTTAGACCCTCTCCTCTTTATAGCAATCACCTCTTTCTCGTTGCCTTCATTTATTAATACAACGACCCCAAAATGATAATAATTTTCAAAAACCTATTTAATGTACCTATTATATGAACCTATTCTTTTAATCTTATTACGTACTTTACAGACAAATGAAGGTGTGAAATTAATTTCACACCTTTACCTTTAATTCTTTACTGATTTTCCAATAATGGTATTCGGACGATAAACGTTGACCCAATCCCTTCTTCACTTTCCACACGAATTGAACAACCATGTAGAGCTAAGATTTTTTTAACAATTGATAATCCAAGCCCATTTCCTTTTACGGAACTGCTTCTAGCTTTATCCACTTTGTAGAAACGTTCAAACAAGTGAGGAACAGCTTCTTGCGGAATGCCTTTCCCTGTATCCTTAATGCTGACAATCAGTTCATTTGCTTGCTCCTTCAAGGAAATTTCAATCATTCCGGTTTCATCTGTATAACGGATTGCATTCGTAATGAGATTTAACCAAACTTGTTCAAATAAATCTTGATCCGCAAATACTTGATGCGACTCCAGCTCTAGCTGGATGTTAAGATTTTTATTTTTCCACAACGGTTCGGTAGCAAGAACTGTTCTTCGAATTTGTTCATCCAGCTTATACTTTCCAGGATGATACGGATGGTGCTCGGATTCTAAAGAAGCTAGACGTAACAAGTTGTCACTCAGCCTAGATAGACGTTCGGTTTCCTGGTAGATGATATCTAAATATTCTTTTTGGTGATCTTTAGGAATCACGTCGTCTTTTAATGCTTTGGTAAATCCACGAATAGAAGTAAGAGGAGATTGGATTTCGTGAGAGACGTTACTGACGAAGTCTTCTCGCATTTTATCAATTTTCCCTAACTCCGAAGCCATGTAATTAAAGCTCGTAATTAATTCTCCTACTTCATCTTTATTTTTGCTCTTTAATCGAACCGAAAAATTTCCTGTCGCCATTTCTTTAGCTGCATCCGTTAATTTTTTTATTGGGTTAACGAAATATCTTGAAGCAAGTAAAATTAATAAACTTCCTATAAACAGAACGAGAAACAGTGTAAAAAAGATCACTCGTTTAATCGCAAACAATTCTTCCTCAAAATTAATTCGAACAAACAGCGCATGTCTTTCATTACCAATCTCAACAGGTTTACCAACAATCCTCGTCGTCGAGTTCATTTCATTTTTTGGAAGAAAATGAGGTTCCTTATTAGATGATTGCATGACCGTTCTAACCGTCTCTCGATCAATTATAAAAGATGGCTCAGCAAATGAATGTACAACTCCCTCTTCATTTATAAGCATAAGTTCAAAATTAAATTCGCTTAACGTCTCAAATAATTCAGGGATTTTTTCCACTTGGGAAAG
Source organism: Alkalihalobacterium sp. TH-98 (assembly GCF_057473385.1). NCBI lineage: Bacteria > Bacillati > Bacillota > Bacilli > Caryophanales > Bacillaceae > Alkalihalobacterium > Alkalihalobacterium sp. TH-98. The sequence goes on from NZ_JBYCKM010000019.1 coordinate 9,357, forward strand.
TTCAACAAGTTCTGCAACGCCTGTCGTATGTTTTGTAACTTCCTCTTCTATAAACAATTCACGATGAAAAAAAAGTGAATTGATCAAATAAGAAATAAATAAACTAATGATGACCACACTGATAAACGTTACGACAATTCGTGAGTAGAGACTCATTTTTAACAATTAAATCTCCTCCAAGCGATAACCTAATCCTCTTACTGTAGTTATCGTTAAGTCAGGTAAAGACCCTATTTGTTCTCTTAGCCGTTTAATATGTACATCGACTGTTCTTTCATCACCATCGTAGTCATACCCCCAAATTTTCTCTATCAACTGAGTACGAGTGAATATTTTACCTGGCGAACGCGCTAATTCAAACAGCAACTCACATTCTTTCCTTTTTAAATAAACGGTTTCGTCTGAAGCTTGTACAATAAGTCGCTCTAGATCAATTAACGTAGATCCGACCTTAATGATATTCTCTGAATTTGCATTGTAACGTTTTAAGAGAGCATTGACTCTCAGAATTAGTTCTACTGGATCAAACGGCTTTACTAAGTAATCATCTGTTCCTGCTTTAAATCCTCTGACCTTATCTTGAGATTCTCCTTTTGCGGTTACCATCAAAATGGGGATATTTAGAAATGATCGAATATCTTCTGTTAATTCAATTCCATCCACATGCGGCATCATCACATCTACAATCGCTAACTCCACTTGTTGCTCTGCTAAAAGATCTAACGCTTCTCGTCCATCTGACGCTTCAATTACCGAGTAATTGTTATTTTCAAGATATAATCTAATTAATTTGCGGATATGTGCATCGTCATCTACTACTAGAATTGTATTCATAGGACATTCCAACTTTCTTTACAGGCTTTTCTTACTGATACCATAACCTAGATCTAGACATAAGCTTTTTGAATACCGTTTTTTCGATCTTCTCTAGATTTCGGGCTTCAACCGGCTCTTTGATCACCGTTTTTTCGAGTCTTCTTAGATTTCGCGCTTCAACAGGCTCTTTGAATACCGTTTTTTCGATCTTCTCTAG